>JAVEPB010000125.1 GCA_030922375.1 bacterium
GGCCACATAGTTCATTAGGATATCGTCCGCCGGCACCTGAGACGAAAGAACCATGGCCTCCGGGCTTCGCTCCGCTTCGCCCTGCGGCCATGGTTCCAGAACTCTAAGAGAAGGTGGTATCACTAACGGGGGCAGGTCACCGAAATATATTCCAAATACCAAATATCTTATTGTGCGTGAGAACAAGCTATTTTTTTGTAAATAATTTACCATCGTGATTCTACTTTAGTTTTTTGGATGGTAATTTCCGGTTTCCTGAGAAGGAAAAAAATGAACGAACTCACCTTAGAAAGCCCGCTCGATGATCGATCCGTTCCCTTTTACTATCAAATCGTGAAATTACTGCGGAGGATGATCGAGCAAGGAGAGTTATCCCCGGGCGATAAACTTCCCACCGAAATGGAGTTATCGAAATCCTTTGGAGTAAGCAGGGTGACGCTCCGTCAGGCCCTTTCCATTCTCAAAGCGGACGGACTCCTGGACAGCAAACACGGAAACGGAACCTACGTGGCGAAATCCCTCGCCGGTATCGAAAAAGTCAGGCTGACTGGAATCATCGAGCAGAATCTCTCCGGCGAGCAGGCGCACCGGCTGATATCCATGGAAGATATGCCCCCCCCTCCCCACCTGGAGGAATTCTTCCGTATTTCCAAGCAGGATCACCTCACCCGGATTCGGCGCCTCCGGATGGTACATGACATACCCTTTTGCTACACCATTAATTTCCTGGAACCAAAATTGGCCAAGAAGTTGAAACGCAGGGACATGAAACATCACAACATGTTGGATATCATCCAAAAACACCCCCAGCTTCCAGTCGGAAAGATTCTCCAGAATTTCGAGGCTAGAACGGCAGACAGTGAAATTGCCGGTCAATTGTCAATTGGAATTCTCGATCCGGTATTCTATGTCGAAAGCTTCGCGTATGGACCCAAGGAAGAACCCATCCTATATACCCAGATGTACCACAAGGGGAATCGGCACAAATACAGTATCGAACTACATAGCAACGGGAAATTCATCAATACGGCCCACCCTTAGACGCCGATTTCCCGCTATATCGGAAGTTTTCAAAAACGAAGTTACTTCCAGACAAGGCCAATACACTTTCCCCGCCGCCGGGGAACGCCTCTCCAGGCCCACGTTGACCATAGCGGAAAAGATGGGCATCATTTTTCTATTCTGTTCTTAATGGTGAATCGTATCGAGCCATAATGGTCCCGAATAACTTCGGGATCGTAAAATCCATTAAGTTTTTCGAGGTCAGTATCATGCGTGCATTTATCATCCGAGGGATGCTGCAATCTCTGCTCGTCCTGTGGATGGTTCTCCTCATAGTCTTCCTGATGCTCCACATGACGGGAGATCCGGCCGATGTCCTCATGCCCGACGAAGCCACCGTTGAAGAAGTTGCCGAGTTCAATAAAGAAATGGGCTTCGATCAACCGCTCTACATCCAATACTTTGAATTTTTGTTCGGCCGCGGTGAGAGCCAGGGCGTTTTGAGGGGCGATTTTGGATATTCCTACTACCACAATGTCCCCGCCATGGGCCTTGTGACCGAGCGCATTCCCGCCACGGTAATCCTCGCCGTCGTCGCCCTCTTCGTGGGGCTCGTGATCGCCATCCCAGCGGGGATCCTCTCGGCCGTTTTCCGCAAAACCTGGATCGACCACTTCAGTTCGGTTTTGTCGATGGCGGGCCAGTCCATTCCCAACTTCTGGCTGGGCTTGATGCTCATTATCTTATTCTCAGAGATTCTCGGGTGGCTGCCGACCTCGGGCTACCGGGAGGCGAAGAGCGTCGTCTTGCCGGCGCTTGCCGCCGGCCTATACGCCACGGCCCGTATCATGCGGATGATGCGCTCGACGCTGCTCGAGGTGATGGCCCAGGACTTTGTGAATACGGCGCGCTCGAAGGGAGTTGCCGAGGCCCTGGTCATCGGCCGCCACGCGCTGAAGAACGCATCGATCCCCGTCGTCACCATCATCGGCCTCGAGCTTGGCGGCCTGCTCAGCGGGACCGTTGTCGTCGAGGTCGTCTTCGCCTGGCCGGGGGTGGGCTGGCTGGTGGTGGAATCCATCAATGTCAACGACTACGCGGTGGTCCAGGCGGCGGTGGCGCTACTCTCGTTCATGTTCGTGGGCGTTAATCTCGCCGTGGACATCTTTTATGCGTGGCTCGATCCGCGCATTTCATACGCTTAGCGAAGGCGGAAGGCGGGAACATGGCGACTGACGCCGGCACATCCCCTATCGTCGCTCAAGATGTGGACGAGCGCGGCCCCACGGAATTGCAACTGGCGCTGCGCGAGCTCTTGAAGCGACCTCCGGCGCTCTTCGGCGTTTTCTGCCTTGTCATGGCAATCATTTGGGCCATCGTGCCCTACCTTTTTTCGCCCTACGATCCTTTGTCTCAAGATCTGCTGCGTCACCTGAAACCCCCGGGTTTCGTGGACGACGCGGGCAACACCTATTGGCTCGGCACGGACCGGCTCGGGCGCGGCATCTTGAGCCGAATCATCTGGGGCGCGCGCGTATCGCTCACTGTGGGCTTCGCCGCCGTTTTTGTGAGCGGTTTCATCGGAATAACAATGGGGCTCATTGCGGGATACTACGGCGGCAAGATTGACGCTGTGATCAGCCGGATAGTGGACGCCGTCCTTGCGATCCCGTTCGTTCTGCTCGCGATAACCATCATCGCGATTCTTGGGGCGAGCCTCCAAAACATTGTCCTCGCCATCGCACTTAGGACGTGGACCGTCTACACGAGGGTGGTGCGGGGAGAGGTATTCGCTTTGAAGGAAACCGACATGGTCACTGGGGCGAAGGCCGCCGGTTCCGGCACCCTCCGGATCATGCTCGTTTATCTCCTTCCCAATGTATTTTCCTCCTGTATCGTGGTGGCCACCATCTATCTGGGCCGCATGATCATCATCGAATCCTCCTTTTCCTTCCTGGGTATGGGTGTGCCTCCTCCGACCCCGACCTGGGGTGGGATGCTCGCCGAGGGCCGCGGATTCCTCGACACCGCCTGGTGGCTCACTCTCTTTCCCGGCGTTGCCCTCACGCTGACCGTTCTGGGCGTCAATCTCCTGGGGGACTGGCTTCGGGATGTGCTCGATCCCCGGATGAAGCGCCTGGATGACTAGCGCGCCCGCCTGGCGACGGACCAGTCTCTGATAGTTGTGACTAACTTCCCCAAAACCGGTCCAAGCTAAATCATATTTTTCTATTGGTCTGTTCCCTGGCACTGGGGGGGGGGAGAATTCACTAGAACATTATGTGACATATATTAAAGGCGCTTGGAGGGCTCTCATCGCTATCTATTATTGAGAACAACCAAAAAAATTGCTTGTGCAGGAGGTATACTCTACAAGCATTCCAGTGAAAAATTTACTCCGTCGACTGGACTTAGAAAACAGAATCAGTAAGTCCTTGTAAATAAATGTAAATCGGAGAATTTAAAGAATCGGATTTTTTTTATTATAGTTTATTCGAGTTTGTTTCAGGGTAATTCAGGATATTTTGGATAGTTGAAGGACGTTTTGGTCACAAAAAATTCCATCAACAAAAATGGAAGAAGGCTCACTTTTGGCGAGTCCTCGCAACCTATTGATTCAATTGGCGGGAATGCGTGGGAGTCGAACCCACCTGCGAAGTGTCTAGCCCCGTCCACTGGATTTGAAGAGCAAAACCATCGAATACGACTACCCGCTCATGCCCTTGGAGTAAAGGGATTTCCATTGACATTAAATATGTTATTGGGAAGGAGACTTTGCCTGAATTGCCTGAGATTTGGTGCAATATGTTGGCTTGCGTAGCAAATTCGTAGCAATAGGGGAAGATATCCGACCATATCTGCATGACATCGTATTTAGCTCAATTGGAGTCGTGAACAGGCACGAAAATGGATACGGGTTAGCCTGACCTGAAGAAGCACTGCCCCGCTTGGTACCGATACCGGGGCGGAGCTATTTTCAGGGGCCATGTTTGGCTGATAGGGCTTCATGCTGATGTAGATGCTCCCTCGCGACTGTATCGGATTTCAGGTCGGCTTTTTCCTGGGGGGGAGCCTCTCCCTTCTCTTCCACTTTCTTTCTATTCTGTCATGATCAACGTCCCGCTCATAACTACTAGCACAGCGGCGAAAAGATAAAGCGGGGTGACGCGCTCAAGGTGTCCAAGGAAGAAGTAGCTGAAGGCCACCACCCAAAGGGGCGTCATACGGTTGAGCGACAGGACGGTCGAGACTTTCGCGATAGCCAGGGCGGACCAGAAGTACCCGGCGGCGGCCGTGGTGGAAACCCCGTCCTGTCTAAATACACGCTCGAATATTAAATTCCTGTTTGAATCGGATTTTCATCAGATTTCAAAAGCATAGAATTTTTTATGGGATCCAATTATTGCGGAGCGCAGGTCGATTTTGTCCTCTGGGTACCTACTCGCTCTGAATTTCTGGCACCCTCTCAGGATGAAAAGAAAAGATGGTGAGGAAAACCACCGCGAGAACCGAAAGACCGATCACTGAAAATGGCATGGTATAGCTGCCCATGAAGTCGAATGCATATCCGGCCAGGGGGGGTCCTATGACCCCGCCGGCACCGTAGAATATTTCAAGAATACCCATCACCGTGGCCAACGAGGATCCCTTAAAGGCATCGGCCGTCATGGCCGAAAAACAGGTACTCATTCCGCCGGTTCCAAACCCGAAAATTACGGCGAAGACATAGCCTGGCACCGGAGCCACCCCAAAAACGGGAATCAGGAGAAGAAGGAGTACCCCCAATGCGGTTGTGACCGCCGCAAGGGCCATGGCGTGTTGGCGCCCCAGATGGTCGCTTAGCCATCCAGTGACCACGCTTCCCCCAATGCGGAAGAATCCCGCCATTCCCAAAATTATTGCGGCGACCGCCATGCCGTATTTCACGTCGACGAAATAGAGCAGAAGCTGACTCAGAATGGTGTTGTTGCATAGACCGATGACGACTGTAATGGCAGCGAGCATCCAAAAGTGCCGTTCTCCCCTAATGATGCGAAAAACTTTCGACACCCCCAAAGCCGCCTCGGTGTGCCCTGCAGGAGCGGCCGGATTACAGGCCGTCCCCGAGGAAAGACCGTCCAGTGCTTGGCCCACATCTTGGGCTTGGTTTCGGAGCAGGAGAAATTTTGCCGGGATAAGGATGAGGATGACGGCCAGGCCGTAGAACAAATAGGCGGCCCGCCAGCCAAAGTTGGCGATCAGCCGCTCAATAATGGGTGAGAGCAAGAGCGCGCCAATTCCAATCCCTGAAAAGATGATGCCCGTCGCAAGGCCCCGTCTCTTTTGGAACCACCGCGGCATGAGGGCTCCGTGCATCGAGAAGCCGCTCAATGATGTGCCGAATGCGATCAGAACGCCGGTGAGGAAGTATACGTGCCAGAGGGAGGAGATGAAGAAGCCTCCCGTTAATCCGAGGCCGACGAGGACCGATCCCCACGGCATGACAGCACGAGGGCCGTATTTCTCAAACAGAGAACCAATGAGCGGATTGGTGAGGGCATAGATGCCCATCCCGAGTGCGTAGGCGCCCCCAAGCGCGCCGCGGCCCCAGCCGAACTCGGCGATAAGCGGTACCTGTAAAATGGCGAATGAAAACCTGGCGGTTATGTGAAACGCCAAGGTGACAAATGAGAGCCCCACGATAACCCAGCCGTAGAATATGCGTGGGCGCGTCGCCTCGCCGTTGGGCGAGGATATCGATGAAAACAAAGACCGGATGCGTTTCAAAAGAACACCCTAAAATGAATCACTAAATGCCCGGTAAACCACTAGAATATTTCGCTATTAATTGATTTTCATCAATTGATGTTCTTCTTGGCGGCCTGTGGGTGGTGAGTTAGTAATTTGTCATGCACAGGAAATTCTTCCCCATTATTGGATTATTTCAGGTCAGCGATTATCTATGGTCGTGCGAATAAAAACATCATGATGGCCTCAAGTACACCGCACCCGATGGCGTGGGACTTGTCAGCGATGGTAAAGCACATCTCGCGCACGCCCCGGGGATCGACGTCCCCGATGCGGAAGCCCTCGGACACCTCCAGGCCTTCGTGCATGATGCCGCGCAGCACGCCCGGGATCAGTGTCCTCACCTCCTGGCCGTCCACGCGCGCGATCACTTGTCCTTCTTTCACCATGGTTCCGATGGGAAGAGGGCTTTCAATCCGACCAGCCACGGGCGCGTAGAGCATCCGCTCGGTCACGTAGCCGTTGATCGGCCCGGGTAAGCCAGTATCTGCCGCTGCAGAGCCCTCCAGAATGACGCGTCCGTTGTAATGTCCACGAAGAGTTTCGATGACAGCATGGACATCCTCACCAGCGCAGAAGCCGGGACCGAGAGCGATCACGACCTCTGCCTGATCCATATTCGTGCCTGTGTTGCGCTTGGACATGATGGCGTCCACCAGTGCGACGGGATGGGCAGCACGCAGGATCTCGGTTTCCGGATCCACCCCGACAGGAACCACCCTTTTATCAATGAGGGTGCGGGCCGAAGAGAGCCTTTCTTTGGGCGATTTGCCCACCGCACGCTCGGCCGGGACCCCGTCCACCATGAACCGGCCCGCATAGAGGCACTCGGCAAAACAGACCGTCCTGCGGACCATGGTGGGTTGCTCGATTTCGGCGACGATGACCGGGAAGCCCGAACGGAAGAGTAGATGGGCTACCCCAGTGCCAAGATCTCCCCCGCCTTTCACGAGGACCAAGGTGTCAGAGGGGTGGCGCGTGGTTGGCATGGAGAGTTCCTCATGAAGTGTGGCGTCGCCTGTGCTCACGTCCGGTCAAGTCATTCATATGAACCGCACACCTAGGCTAGCTGTACATTACTCATATTTTCAATCACTTCAATATGCAACTGATAGTTTGCGGCGAACTTACTGTGTAGTGTTTCCCAGTTCCTTTGGCCGAAATAGGGGGGGTTCCCTTTCCATCAACATTGAATCTGATCGTACTTCGTTTCCCAGAGACCCGAGAGATTTTCGTATTCAAGCCAACGGCCTGCTAAACCTGCTAAAGCGCCTAAATTTTCAATATTTCCCTTCAAGATTAGAAGGTTGAGCTGCTTTAGTAGCCCGCGCATGGCGAACGGCATGCCGAAAGGCAGGTCTCGAAGGAAGACGGTTTCACGATCTGCGCAGGAGCGCGATTCGTAACCTGGTCCGATCCGGTGTTCCCGAGCGGGTAGCCATGGCCATCTCCGACCACAAGACCCGCTCGTTCTTCGACCGCTATAACATCGTGGACGAGCTGGATTTGAAAAGGGCTGCGGGTGCCATCGAGGCCTTGGTTAATTGGAAATTAGACGGATGAAAATCGAGGCGCGAGCGACTCTTGAGGAGCAAAATTAGCACAATTCTAGTACAACTGGGGATCGCAGCAGTTTTCATGCCGAACGAGGAAAGCTGTAATCCTTTGAAAAAATTGGCGGGAATGCGTGGGAGTCGAACCCACCTGCGAAGTGTCTAGCCCCGCACACTGGATTTGAAGTCCAGGCGGCACACCGGCACCGATCCACTCCCGTCCGGAGAATACACCGCTTCCGTGGCCGGGGGGAAGCCGCCGCGCAAGAGGCGGCGGCTCTTTCCGTTGATCCCTCACATTGGAACGATTTTTCCGAACTGCTCGCCGGCCCCGGGGATTTCGTGCGCCCGCCGGCGATCCTCAAACCCCCTCATCCGGGCGGCGTTCGTCCCCGGAGCGAGGAGGCGCCGGATCGCATGTCCGAGACCAATCCGGCACGGCCGCTCTATTTTGATTGAAAGCTGAAGGAAATTGGTTCAAATGCCGGGGAAAATTTTTTCTCCGGCGACTAGATACCTATGGACGGATACGGTTCTGGAAACTAAGTTGTAATTATCGGCCTTTCCCTTTTTCGCTTATCGAAAGGAGTTGGGCCGATGGAAGATAGCGGTTTTCACAATCGCTGGACGGTCGTTGCGGGCGGTCTGATCGTCCAAATCATTTTGGGAACGGTATACGCCTTCAGTGTATTCGTCAGACCCCTTGAGGCCGAGTTCGGCTGGGACCGCGCCACGACGCAGTGGGCGTTTTCCTTCGCTCTCCTCTCTTTCGCCATCGTGATGATCCCGGCGGGCCGGCTCCAGGACCGCATCGGCCCCCGAAAAGTGGCCACCATCGGCGGAATCCTGCTCGGCCTTTCTTTTATTCTGAGCGCTTTTTCCGTCCAGCCCGAGTATCCCTGGATTCTGTACCTGAGCTATGGCGTCATCGGAGGCGCCGGCATAGGCTTTGCCTACGTCTGCCCGATTGCAGCAGCCACTAAATGGTACCCCGAGAAAAAAGGACTCATCGCGGGCCTCTCGGTGGCGGGTTTCGGCGCGGGGGCGCTGTTTTTCGCGGGCCCGGCCTCGACCCTGCTCCTGCCGCCCGTCTCTGACGGGGGGGCCATCGGGCTCTCCCAGATTCTTCTGATCGCGCTGGGCATCACGAAGGGCGGCGGTTTCGGCATTGGATGGAAGGCGTTTTTCATCCTTCACGGGGTCGTCTGCGCGGGAGCGGTCATCGCGGGGGCGGCCCTATTGCGGAATCCGCCCGAGGGCTGGAGCCCGCCCGGCTGGCAAGCGCCCGAGCCCGCCAAGGAATCGGCCAAGGAAACCGAGTGGCGCGACATGCTGAACACGCCCCTGGCCTGCATGCTCTGGATCACCTTCATTTTCGGTGCCACTTCGGGCCTCATGGCCATCGGCCAGTGGAAGCCCATGATGACCTCGATTCTCGGGGGAAGAACCTTCGCCCCCGAGTGGATGGGCGGCTTCGGCCGTTTTGTCGAACCCGTCGGGATTTTGGCGATTTTCAACGCGCTCGGCCGAATCTTCTGGGGGAAGGTGAGCGACATCATTGACCGGCCCCGCGCCATGATGATGATGTTCCTGGCCCAGGGGATGGCGTTCATGATCCTGGCGAGCGTCAACTCGGTTTCGGCCATCTTCCTGGCCTCGGCATGGGTGGGACTGAACTTTGGCGGAAACTTCGCCCTGTTTCCCTCGGCGACCTCGGATTATTTCGGCGCGAAGAACTTTGGGAGCAACTACGGCTGGATCTTCACCGCCTACGGCGTTGCGGGCATCATGGGCCCGGTCGTGGGAGGGGTTTTGTTCGATACGACCAAAGCCTACCTCATCCCCTTTGTCTTTGCCGGCATCCTCTGTTTTATTGCCGCGGGCGCATCGGTCACCGTCTGGATGATGGGAAAGCAGCGGGAAAAAGAATTGGCGTTTTAGTCCGGTCGGAAAACCCGAAAATAGCCGCCCTCCCGATATAGCGCCGGGAGGGCGGATTTATATTGCCGATTCGATACTACTCGCCGACCTTGAGGACGATCTTGCCGAACTGCTCGCCGGCCTCGAGGATTTCGTGCGCCTGGCGGCAATCCTCAAGATTCATCACCCGGTCGATGACGGGCTTGAGTTTCCCCTCGCCCAGAAAGCGAAGGACTTTTTTAAACGTGCCGAGGCTGCCCATCGTCGAGC
Source organism: bacterium (assembly GCA_030922375.1). Taxonomy (GTDB): domain Bacteria; phylum UBA8248; class UBA8248; order UBA8248; family UBA8248; genus UBA8248. Next base: position 9,534 of record JAVEPB010000125.1, read on the forward strand.
CCAGGCCGGAGAGTTGCTTTGCGAAGAGCATGGCGAGGTGGGTTTCTCCCTTAAAGCCCGTCGTCGCGCCGCAGGTGACGATCCGCCCGTGGTAGGCGGCGCTCTTGATGCTCTCGGCCCAGGTGGCGTCGCCCACGTGCTCGAAGACGACATCGGCCCCGGCTTTTCCGGTGATCTCGCGGACGCGGCCGCTGATGGACTCCTCTTTGTAGTTGATCACTTCGTCGGCCCCGAGTTCGCGGGCGCGCTCGATTTTTTCCGGCGTCGAGGTCGAGGCGATGACGCGCGCGCCGATGAGCTTTCCCATCTGTATCGCGGCGGTGCCCACCCCGCTCCCCGCGCCCTGGACCAGCAGCGTCTCGCCCGCCTTGAGTTCCGCCCGCTCGGTGAGCATGCGCCAGGCCGTGATGAAAACGATGGGGCAGGCGGCCCCTTCCTCGAAGGAGAGGCCCTCGGGCAGGGGCTGTAGATTGGGGGCGGCCACCGCGATGAGTTCGCACATCCCCCCGTTCGACTGCTCGCCGATGAGCTGAAAGCCGCCCGGCGGCGGATCGTCGCACAGATAAAAGGGCACCCCGCCGTAGCTCTGGACGGGGTAGTCGATGACCCGCTGGCCGACCTCTAGGCTATCAAGACCGGGCCCCAGCGCCCGGACGACGCCGGTGAAGTCGCACCCGCCGATGTGGGGCATGACGGAGCGGATGCCGGGCAGCCCCATCCGCACAAAAAGGTCGAGGTGGTTCAGCCCCACGGCCCGGACCTCGACGAGCGCCTGGCCCGGCCCGGCTTCGGGCTCGGGCACGTCTTCGATTTTAATGACTTCGGGTCCGCCGTATTCGTGAAATATCGCCGCTTTCATCGATTGGTACCTCCCGCCGGTGTGCTTCGGCACGGTGATGAGTTTTCTCAGGTAGATACCGGGTATCACCGATTGTCCGGCGGGGCAAGGGTAGGTTTTCCCCGGCCAAGGCGGGAAATCTGTTCTTCGAGTGAGTAACGTTGGCTCCCCGCGCGGAAGCTCATCGCGCGGCGGGACCGATGAGCGCCTCGGGGTAGGGAGGATCGAAGCTGCCCCGGCGCGTCTTGGGGACGCGGCGCGAGAGAGCGAGGCGGAGATGGGTCTGGACGGCGGCGGCGAGGGCCGGGGCGGGAAGATTATCCGGATTTGAGGCGAGGCGCTCGATCCGGCGCGCGGCGCGGGGGCTGTGCGCCATGAGGAGGAGCCTGTTCTCGGCGAGGAAGCGGCGGAGGGCAGGGATGGAGGGGCGCTCCTTGACCCGTCTGAAGCTGGCGAGGGTAAAAAGCTTGGTGAGGAAATGCTCGCGGGCGGCGGGGCTGGAAAGACGCGCCTCGTCATCGATGGCGAGGGGGCCGAATCGGTCGAGGACGGCGCGGGCGAAGAGGCCGGGGCCCTTCCCGAGGGAGTGGGTGGCCCGGGCGTCCGCGAAGATTTTCGCGTCCCTGACCCCGCACGAGGGCGAGCGGCTCTTGAGGATGAAGCCATCGGCGGCCGGAATGCCTTCAAGGAAACCTTTTGCGAAGCCGCGCATTTTCCGGGTGAGCCGCGCGCCGGTCGCGGGCTGGATCAAAACCGTGGAGGTCTCCCCGCGTAGCAGACGGATCGGATCGCGCGGGGTCCCCAGGCCGATCGCCTCTTCGGGGCAGACCGGAATGAGCCGTGCGTAGGGCTTGAGGCGAAGGATGAGGGGGCAGGGGATGCGGGCGCCGTCCCAGCGGCATGGGGTCAGCTCGAGGCACCCGCTTACGATGACGATGGGGCGGGGGAATTTTCTCACCCGCCGTCCCTAGGATTTCGCGTAATCGTAGAAGCCGCGCCCGGTTTTCCGGCCCAGCCAGCCGGCCGAGACCATCCTTCGCAGGATGGGCGGGGCGACAAAGCGGGCTTCACCGAGCTCTCCCGCGATGGCATCCGCCACGAAAGTCTGGACGTCGATGCCCACGAGGTCGAGGAGCGTCAGCGGCCCCATGGGGTGGCCAAGCCCTTTATTGATGGCTTGATCCAGGGATTCCCGGTCCGCGAGGGTATCGTCGAAGGCTTGTGCGGCGTGATTGAGATAGGGGACGAGCAGGCGGTTGACCAGAAAGCCGGGGCGGTCTTTCACCGGGACCGGGGTTTTGCCGATGCGCTGGCAGAAAGCGACCCCGAATTGGAGAATTTCCGGCGCGGTCTGGATCGCCTCTATGACCTCGACAAGGCGCATCGCGTAAGGGGGGTTGAAGAAATGGAGCCCGACGAAGCGCTCGGGCCGCTTCATCTTCGCCGCCATCGCGGTGACCGATAGGCAGGAGGTGTTCGAGGCGATGATGGCGTCCTCTTTAACTATCGCGTCGAGTTTTTCGAAGAGGCCGAGTTTGACCTCAAGATTTTCGACAATCACCTCCACAATCAGGTCGCACTCCGAAAGATCTCCCAGCTCAGTCGATGTTCGAAGCCGGCCGAGGATCTCGTCCTTGGCAGATTCCTCCATTTTTCCGCGCTTAACGGCGCCGGACAGATTCCTTTCAATCCGGTTTTTACCGGCTTGAAGCGCCTCCTCCCCCACTTCCACGCCGACAACCTCAAGCCCCGCCGTGAGGCAAACCTGGGCGATGCCGCTGCCCATCGCGCCGAGCCCAACGACGCCGACCAGTTTAATGGCGTCCGCGAGGGGCTTTCCGGCGGAGGTGTCGTGGGCCGCCACGTTTTCTTGTTTCGGTTCGGCGACCCCGAAAACGCCGGCTTTTTCGTAGCTGTAAAATCCACGGCCGGTCTTGGTCCCAAGGTGGCCGGCGGAAATCATTTTATCCACCAGCGGTGGGGGCACATATCTTGGGTCCTTGAATTGATCGTAGAGCGACATGGCGACTGTCCGGTGGATATCGAGCCCTTCGATGTCCAGCAGGCGCATCGGAGCCATTTTGTAGCCAAGGCCAAGGGTGATTCCGGTGTCGAGGTCCGCCGGGGTCGTGTAGCCGGCCTCGATCATGCGGATGCAATCGTTTTGAAAAGGAATCAGAAATTTATTGAGGATGAAGCCCGGCGTGTCCTTCACTTCGATGGGCGTTTGGCCGGTTTTCTCGAGGAACGACCTGGCCGAGCCGAGCGTGTCCCCGCTGGTGAGTCTCCCCGGGGCGATTTCGACCAGCTTGTTAAGGGCGGCTGGGAGACAAAAATGCATCCCGACGGTTTGGCCGGGGCGGCCCGAGGCGGCGCCCATCTCAGTGATGGAGAGGGTGCTGGTATTGCTGGCAAGGATGGCGTCCTCTTCGAGGATGCCGTCCAGTTTCCGGAACAATTCGATTTTTTCATCGAAGTTTTCATTGATGGCTTCGATAACGAGATCGCAGCCGGCGAGTTCGGTGAGGGTCGTGGTTCCTTTCAGCCTGCCGAGCATCGTGTCCCGATCCCCGGATGAGGTTTTTCCCTTTTCGACGCCGCTGTCGAGAAAAGCCCGGATGCGGGCGTGTCCGCTTTGGAGGGCCGCATCGTTCACCTCGCAGATTACGGTATCCATTCCGCCCCTTGCGCAGACGATGGCGATGTTGGAGCCCATGGTGCCCAGGCCGACAATCCCGACTTTCTTGATATCCATAATCACATCTCCGCCCGAATGAATGATTTTCGAAGCCGATGGAACAGGCTGAATTAACGGCACACAACCGGGATCATAATAGCTCCCGGGGGCATTTATTGACAGGTGCGCGGGGTATTTAAGCCCGCGCCACGTTTTCTTCCGTGGGGGGAATCAATTACCATATGGTCATGTCGATAACGCGCGAAGAAGTTGACGGATTGTTGAAGGAATGCGCGAGTAAGGGCCGCTCCTTGTCCCTGGAGGGCGCGGATCTTACCCGTGTCGATCTCGGTGGTTTGGACCTCTCCGGTGTGAACTTCCGGGGGGCCGTATTGGCCGGGGCGTCTCTTCGGGAGACCAATCTCTCCGAGGCGGACCTGCGCGAGGCCGATCTCCAGGAAGCCGATCTGGAGGAGGCCGATCTTTCCGATGCGCTGCTCGAGGGCGCCGAGGTGACGGGGGCCAGCTTTCGCGGGGCGATTCTCGTGGGGGCCGAATTCGATGATGTGAATTTCGATGAAGCCATCCTCGAGGAAGCGAAGTTCATTTGATGTTCATTTAAAGGAAAGGCTTCATCCCCTCCGATCAGTCAAAAACCGTCTCCATGTAGTGAGTGGCGTCCACTATGGCCTCTATCACGGTCGGGCCGTTCGCTTCGAGAGCTTTTTTGACTTCCGTTTCGAGCGCTCCGGGGTCCCGTACGCCAACGGCGGGCACCCCGAAGTAGTGAGCGGGCGCCTCGCGGTATTCCTCTTCCTGAAGTTCCGTCCCATAGTATTCAAGGCTCTGACGCTCTTGTTTTACTTTGATGAGGCCAAGCCATCTGTCGTCCAGGACGATGACGGGCAGGGTGAGCCCCATCCGCTTCGCCACGATTAACTCACCGCAGGTCATCATGAAGCACCCGTCGCCGAGGATGGTGACCACGGGGAGGTCCGGCCGCGCTATTTTCGCCGCGATCCCGGCGGGGAGTCCGAAGCCCATTGAGGACCACCCGTTAGTGATGAGGAAGGAGCGTGGGGCATGAGCCTTCCACTGGCTCGCGATCTGATGCGTGTGCGCACCCACATCAAAAGACAGGACACCTTCCTTCGGTAAAATGGATCGCACCATGTCGATGACCTGATGGGGAGTGAAACTCTCGGAGACCGGGCGGAGGGCCTTCTGGAACGTGTCCTTGTGGTTCTGGATAATTTCGGACGGCCACTCATTCGAGACGCTATCCAGATCGTTCATGCGCTCAAGGGTGGAGTCCAGGTCACCCACGACCTCGTGGGCGATGTTGACGGTGGCGTCGGTGTCCGCTTGCTCTATGTCCACATGGATCAAGGGCACGTCACCGATCCATGCCTCATATTCCACTTCGATTACGTCGTAACCCAGGCCGATGACGAGGTCCGCTTCGCGGATAAAACCGCGCAGGAGCTGCCGCCGGGCGCGCTCGATACAACCGATGGACAGGGGATGATTTTCGTCGATCAGCCCCTTGGCCATCGTGGTCGTGGCGAAGGGGATTTGGCGCTTTTCGATAAAAGCGAGAAGGGCTCCCGTGTCCTGGATTCGCATTGCCGTCGAGCCGAGGACGGCGACAGGCCGCTTGGCTTCGGAAAGCAGCCGGTCGAATTTTTCTATCTCTAAATCAGGTGCGGGGTCCAGCCTGCCCCCCGCGGGTGTCGCGGGTGCTTCTTCACTCGCCGCGGCCCGCATCACGTCCTCGGGAAGGTCCAGGTGGACCGGGCCCATCGGCTCGCTAAGGGCTATCCGAAGGGCTTCCTCGAGTGTGGATGCGATGCTTCCCTCCCGAAGCGCCAGGCTCGCCTTGGTGATGGGCTTAAAGAGCGCGTGATGGTCGATTATCATCTGGATGCGGCGGCCGAGTTGATCGGTGTTGAGGTTGCATGTGATCGCGATCATGGGGGAGCGGTCGAGATAAGCGCAACCGACCCCGGTGGCGAGATTCGTCGCCCCCGGCCCCAGTGTCGAGATGCCGAGGCCCGGCTTTCCGGTCATGCGGCCCATGACGTCGGCGGCAAAGCCCGCCGAGCCCTCGTGGGCGGTCAGGACGAATTGAACCCCGCCCCTCCGCATTGCGTCCATGAAAGGAATCACATTTCCGCTCGGGATTCCATACCCGTGGGTAACTCCCGCGTTCTTGAGAATTTCGACGATCAGATCGGCATTGTTTTTCGGCATCGTTAAGCTCCAGTCGCCCGTTCAGGGCGCTCGGTAAATGTTCAGAAGGTCCTTGTATAGAGCGGCGGCAGCCCCCCGGGGGTCGCTTTTTCCGCCCGAGACTGTAATGCGGTCCATCGTATCGGTGGTGTAGGTGATTCCTTTTTCGGAGCCATCGACGCTGGCGAGAGGATGGTCGGCCGAAAGTTCGGTGGGCGCGACGGAGGCGCGCACCTCACCCCGGTCGTCCATCGAGGCGCGTCCCACCAGCCGGATGATTTTTCCTTTCGCGGCCGCACGGCGAACCTCGTCGGCCGAAACGCCGGTGATGCCGGTTCTGTCGACCTGCCCGGGCAAAAGGTCGGCGCCCATCGCCACGTTGACGATTAGGGCCAGTTTATTGGCGGTGTCGAATCCCTCGACATCGAGGGTGGGGTTTGTTTCGGCGATGCCGAGACGCTGGGCCTCGGCCAGGGCGTCGTCATACCTCATGTCGTCGGTCCGCATCCGGGAAAGGATGAAATTCGAGGTTCCGTTCAGGATGCCCTCGATGGAATGAATTTCGGCCCCCGCCAGACAGGTCTGGGCGACGTCCAGGGTCGGGAGGGCCGCCGCCGCCGCCGCCGAGAGTTTGATTTCGACCTCCTTTGAGCCGGCAAGAGATTTCAAGGATTGGTAGTTCCGGATAAAGGGGCCTTTGTTGGCGCTGACCACGTGCCACCCGCGCTCGAGCGCCAGCCGGATGTGGGTGAGGGCGGGTTCTCCCGTTTCAATGTCCGTTGGCGTCGTTTCGACGAGGACATCTGTCCGCGCCGCTTCGCGGACAATGTCGGCGCCCTCCCAATCCGGCTTGCCCTTCTCCGGGTAATCACCCAGGTTCCCGTGTTTCTCGAAGTATTCGGCGAGAGAGGACGGCGGTATCCCGCCTTCGCTCAATACGCTTCCCTTGAGTTCGCCCACTCCCGCGAGTTCAATCTCGATGCCATACCGATCGGCGGCCATCCGGCGCTTCGAGTCCAAAAGCCGGGCGAAGTTCCGCCCTACATTTCCGAAACCGCATATCACCACCCGAACGCGCCTGGTCACATTAATCGCCTTGATTCGATGGATGGGGAGGCCGATGGAGACCCTTCCCCGAATTGAGCCTTACTCTCATGCCATGTACCGGTAGGGCGGTCAAGGAAAGGGCCGCTCCTCGTCCTCTTCCCCTCTCACACACCTTGCGCTTTGAGTCTTAGTGTGGAAGATCGGGGGACAGTGCCGAACATAAAGGAATCTCCCCGCTCTCCGGTTCTTGGCCAAGGAAATATTTGAGGAGCTTTTGATGCCTGAATTAAAATTATATGCGGCGTTTGGCGATTATGACCGCACCGGAGGGCTCGCGGCCGGCCGCGTCAGCCCCGGTGATATCGATTTGCGGACGGTGACGCTGCCTCCCACCGAGATATTCACCCGGATGTGCAAGGATCTGGAATTCGATCTCTCGGAGATGTCGATGGGAGCGCATTGTTATTTGCTGGGCACGGGAGACAGCCCTTTCGTGGGGATGCCCGCGTTTCCCAGCAAGGTCTTCCGGCATTCGATGGTCTATGCCAACACCGCGGCGGGGGTCGATAAGCCCGAGGATCTGAATGGAAAGCGGGTGGCTATCCGGGAGTGGGGGATGACCGCCGTGGTCTGGATTGTCGGCATCCTCGCCGAGGAGTACGGGCTCGACGTAAACTCGATCGACTGGGTGGCGGCCATGGAGCCCCGGGTTCCAATTCAGATGCCCGAGGGGGCGCGGGTGCGCTACATGGAGCCGGGCCAGACCATATCGGGCATGCTCGATTCCGGCGAGGTGGACGGCGCGCTGATTCATCAGGTCCCCGAGTGCTTCAGGGCCGGGTCCCCCCGCGTGAAACGTCTTTTTCCGGACTACGGCGCCGCCGAAATCGATTACTACCGCCGCACCGGGATTCACCCCATCATGCACTGCGTTGTCCTTCGCAAGGACGTTTACGAGCGCGACCCGTGGGCTCTTCGAAGCGTCTACGATGCGATGTGCGAAGCAAAGGACAGGACGCTCGAGCGAATTTCCGACATCGGCGCCCTGTCGGCGATGGTGCCCCTTCTTCCCGCCGTCCTGGATCAGACCCGCGAGGTGTTTGGTCAGGATTTTTGGCCCTACGGCATTGAGGCCAACCGAAAAACCCTTGAAAAGCTTGTTTTATATGCCTATCAGCAGGGCCTCACGCCCCGGCTATTAGAGGTCGAGGAACTCTTCGGGGAGAGCGTCCGGGACGTGTAACCGCTAGCCGGCCGCCCTCCACCCATTGCCAAGAGGCGCCATGAGCCCTGAGCCGCTCAAACGCTTGGTAGCAGCGCCATTTCACCATCTCGAAGCCTGCCTGCCCCGCCTTCTCGAGGAGTTTGCGGAGGGTGATCGCCTCAGGACGCGGCGGGTGGTGGTGATATCAAACCACCTGCGGGATCACCTCCAGGTTCTTCTGGCGAGCCGGGGCCCGCTGGCCGGGGTGTCGGTGCTCACCCTCGGCGAGTTGATCCGCGGGGTCCCCCGAGGGCGGCTGCTGCGAAATTATCCGAATCCCTTGCCCCCCCTCGGGGGGGCGGCGTTGGCCGAGCGGGCGCTGGCCGAGTCGACGATGGAGTTGGGTCCGCTGCGGCCGCCCGAGGGCGCGCTCGGCTACGGCGATGCCGCCTTTGAAACCTGGAAAGACCTCGAAGAAGCCCTCATTTCCGCCAAGGATCTCCTGGGTTGCGCGGAGCGCCTCTCCCCGGCCTATCCGGCCCGCGCCGCACGGTTGAAGGCCCTCGCCCGGCTCGCCGCCGCCCTCGAGGAGGGTTGCGGGCGCCACGGCTTCCATAGCGAGGCCGGGCTCCTCCGGAACGCCTGCGAGGCGGTCGAGGCTGCGCCTCCCCGAATCCCCACCATCTTTTACGGTTTTGCCGACATGAACGCCCTCCAGCGGCGGTTTGCCCTCGCCCTTTGCCGTGCGGCCCCCGCCGCCGCCCTCGTGCCCGCCGAGAGAGACGCGCCGGCCTGCGAATTCGTCCGCCCGTTTCTCGAGTGGCTCGAGGCAAGGGGATTTACTCCCGAGGCCGTCGCCTCGACCGGGGCTGCCGCCCCGGTTATCGAAGAGCACCCGCTCGAGGAGCGCCCACTCGGCCACCGCCCGCTAGAAGAACTGGCCCGCCGACTTTTTTCGTCCGAAAATCTCTCCCCTCCGGGGAGTGACGCCCCTCCGCCGGACGCTAGCGCCCTCCGGATCGTCTCCGCTCCCTCCGAGAGCCGGGAGGCCTTCGAGCTTTGCCGGGAATTTCTTCACGCCGACGCACCAGCCGATGGACTTGCCGAAGGCGGCGAGGGCCGGATCGGCGTCCTCCCGCCCGGCGATGAGCCCTACACCCCCCTGTTCCGCGAGGTGTTCCGGGGAATCGGTCTTCCCGCCGAGGCCGAGGACAGCGGCCACCGTGCGGCCACCCGCGCCGGGCGGCTCTTCCTTCTCATGCTCTCGCTTAAAGAACGCGGCTACCCCCGGCGCGAGGTTATCCGCTTTCTGGACGAAGGCCGTTTTTCGGAGTCGAAAATTTTCAGGGGGGAAATCAGCGCCGAAGAAAATGACGCCTCCCTCTGCTCGAAGTGGGAAATCCTCACACGGCGGCTTCCCTACCTCTCGGGCGCGGACGAATGGCGCACCGCCCTCGCCAGCGGAGCCTTCCGGAAAACCCTCAAGGACGGCGGGGCTCGCTTGGGCGAGACTCGCTTGGGCGAGCCACTATCGGCGGACCTTCTCGAAAAATCGCTTGAGCGCCTTTTCGCCCTTTTGGGCGGCCTCCCGGAGCGCGCGCTATCCTCCGCCCACGCCGCCGCCGCGATGGGTGTTTTTGGGTCCCTCACCGCGCTGCCCGGGCTGGGCGAAAAAGAACTTGAATCTATCGCGGACCTCGGAGGGCTCGACTCCATCCTGGGCGAAATCGATGACGCCGCTTTTCGCAGGTGGTCGCGGGCCGCCCTCGAAAATAAAACGGTCCCCGCTCCGAACGAGGGCGGGAGGGTGCGTCTCCTGAGCCTTCAGCAGGCGCGCGGCCTTTCGTTCGATACCGTGGTCATCCCCGGAATGGCGGAAGGGGTGTTCCCCGCCCGGGGGGCGGAGGATCCGCTGCTGCCCGATTACCTCCGCGCGGAAATTAACGAAATCCTGTCCGCCGAGGGGGAGATGGCCCGTCTTCCGCTCAAGGCCTCCCGCTCCGGGGAGGATCGGTTTTTATTCTGGACCGCCCTCCAGGCGGCCCGGCGGAGGGTCATCCTGGGATACCCCCGGGGAGTTAATGGCGCCGGCGAGGGCGCCGAGCGCCCGCCCGGCCTTTTTCTCGAATACATCGCCGACGCCTGCGCGCCGGGCGAAGCGGACGCCGAATCTCGGCTGCGCTCCCTTCCCGGCTACCGCGACGCCCCGACCGCGCTTGAGCCCGCCGTTATCGGCGAGCGCCCCCTGAGCCTTCTTGAATACGATTTCGCCCGGTTGATGAGGCAGATTGGTGAAAAGTCCGCCCGGGGGGCTCTTTCCGACTTCCCGGAGACAAAAAGGGGTTTCAAGAGACGAATCGGGGCCTGGCGGGAGCGCTGGATAAAAGATGTCCTTACCCCGTTTGACGGGGCGCTGACGGCTCCCGATCTGATCGGGCGAATTAAGGAGAGCCTGGACCCCGAAACGCGCCATGTCGCCGTCACCGCACTTGAGAGATTTTTTGAATGCCCATACCGGTTCGCGCTCTCCCGGCTTTTCGATTTGGGGGCCGAGCGCGAGCCCGAGCTTGCCCTCGAAGCCGCCCCGGACGCCCGTGGCAGGCTGTATCACAGCGCGCTCCAGCGGTTCGCCGAGCGGGTCGGGGAAACCGGAAAAGGCTTCGGCGAGCTTTCGGCTGTGAGGCGGGGCGAGTTGATCGAGGCGGCGGTGAGCGAGGCCTGCCGTGAGTTCGAGGCCGACGATCGGCCCCCCCTCCCGGTTCCGTGGAAAATTCTTAAGCGATCAGTCGGGAACGATCTGAACGAATTTTTCGAGAGGAACTACAGCGGGTCTCCCGAATGGGCTCCTGTGGAAACCGAGGGCCGGATCGGCGGGGAAAAATCGCCCCGCTTCGCCCTCGCCGATGGCGGCGGAAAAGTTCATCTGATCGGCCGCTTTGACCTGGTGGAGCGGAGCGGAGATCGGCGCCGGTTCATCGACTATAAAACCGGCCGGACGAGTCTCCCCAAAAGAGACGCTCCGTCCCTCGCGGGCGGTGCGCGCCTTCAGCCGGACCTCTATGCACACTGCGCCGGGGAGCGTTTCGGGGCGGATACGCGGGTGAGTGCCGCCTACGCCTTCCCCACCGAGCGCGGTGAGTACCGGCTGGCGGAGATACCGGCGGAGGTGATCGAGGAGCGCCGGGGAGAGGTGAGCGCCCTTCTGGGATTTTACGTGCGGGCGATGGAGCGGGGGATTTTTTTCCCAACTCCGTTTCAGAGTTATCCGGGGGGAACCTGCGGCTACTGCGAGTTCACCGCCGTCTGCGGCCCCGACCGGGCCGTCCGGGCGGCCCGGAAGTCTGGCAGCGATCCTCGGGCGGAGCTCGACGCGCTCCGGGAGAGGACCAAATGAGGCGCAAGGCGAGAGATCAACGCGAGCGCAACCTGGCGATTCGCTGGATAGATGGCCCGGTGCTCGTCGAGGCGGGCGCGGGAACGGGAAAGACCGAGCTGATGGTGGATCGCGTTCTTCACCTCGTCCGGAGCGAGGGAGTCCCCATCGAGGGGATTGTGGCCATCACTTTCACGATCAAGGCCGCCGCCGAGCTTCGCGGGAGAATCCGGGCGGCGCTGGCCAAGGGAGTCAACGATCCGGACGGGCCGGGCCGGCCGGGCGGGGAGGACGACACCGGGGAGAACGCTCCTCCGCGGGATGACGCCGGGCGGGCCCGGCTTCGAACAGCGCTCGATAATATCGACCGGGCGCCGATTTCGACGATTCACAGCTTCGCCCTGCGCCTGCTTCAGGAGCGACCCATCGAGGCGGGGCTCCGGCCCGGAGCGGGGGATGTGGACCCCGCCGCGTTCGAGGATTTAAGGGATCGGGTCTGGACGGAATGGCTCAGGGATAGCCTTGTCGAGGGGGACCCGGCGGTAGAATTGTTCCTGGAGCTTGGGTTCACCAAAAATCATCTGGAAAGCGTTCGGGACGCTTTACTGGATTTTCCCGAGCTGCGCGGGGGATTCCCTCGTTCCGGGAACCGGACGCCCGAAGAAATACTGAAAGGGATCCGAGGCGCGTTTGAGAAGTGGCGAAAACTCGCCGATGCGAATTGCCTGGACACCTCGGATAAGGCTTATGCGCAACTCGATGACATATCGGGTTGGGTGGACGGCCTTCCCGCCTCCTCGCTGCCCGCGCTGATGAATGCGCTCTGGAGCCCGGCGGTTCCACTCGACAAAAGGGTGGGCGGCCCCAAGGCATGGGGCGGCCGCGAGGGTCTCAAGGCGTTCAGGGAGGGGTACGGCGCGTTTATCGACGCGGCTCGCTCCCTTGCGGGCCATGAGGTGCTCGCCGGGGTGGCTGAGTCTCTTTCCAGTTTCGCCGATATTCTCGCCGCCAGGGCGCGGGAGGAGGGGATACTCAATTTCGCGGGGATTCTCGATCACGCCGCCCGGCTGGTCCGGGGGAGCGGTGAGGTCCGCGACTATTTTCGAGGCCGCTTCCGTCATTTCCTGGTGGATGAGTTTCAGGACACCGACCCGCTTCAGGCCGAGTTGATCTTCCGGCTCGCGGGCGGGGACGGGGGGGAGGAGGACTGGCGCAAGATCAGGTTCCCCGGCGGCGGGGTATTTGTCGTGGGCGATCCCAAGCAATCCATCTACCGGTTCCGCCGTGCGGACATCGCCATCTATCACGGTGTTAAAAAACTGATCGAGGGAGCGCCGGGCGGGAAGGTCATTCAGATCACCGAAAATTTCAGGAGCGCCCCTGGCGTCATCGGTTGGGTGAATGAAATTTTCGGGCGGCTCATCAGGGAGCGGGGTTCGATTCAGCCCGGCTACGAAAACCTTGGCGCCCACCGCGAGGAGGAGGGAACCCGCGTCCGGCTTATCACTGGCGGTGATGTTGAGGAAAGGATGAGCGCCGCGGACCTGCGTCGATTAGAGGCGGCCCGCGCCGCGAATGAGATCAATAAACTGGTGGATGAAAAGATTGTGGTTCATCCAAAGGGTGAAAAGCCCCGGGCGGTCCGCTACGGAGATATTGTCCTGCTCTCCCGGACGCGGGGGGCGTTTCAGGATTTCGAGGAGGCGCTCGGCCGCCTGGGCATTCCGGCGGCTCCCGACGGGGGAAGCGGGTATTACACGGCCATCGAGGTGGCGGCGGCGGGGGCGGTGCTCTGGGCGGTGGCCCACCCCGGCGACCCGCTGGCGATGACGGCCGCGCTGCGCTCCCCGCTCTACGGTTTTTCGGATGTGGACCTCGCGAGGTGGCGGCTCTACGGCGAGGACGAAAAAGACCTCTCCGAATATCCGGCGGAAATGGACGAGGCGGCGGCGGAGATTCGGGCGATGCACGATGAGCGCGGGGAGATGAGCGCCCGCGCCCTGTTGGCGAAAATTTTTGAAAAAACGCAGGCTTTCGAGCTTTTTCTGTCTTCGTATAACGGTGAGCGGCGGGCGGCCAACCTGCTCAAGCTCCTCGACATCGCGTTTGAGTATGAGGGCGGCGGCGCACGCGGGGTGGACGAGTTCGCGATTCACCTGAGCCGCCAGCTTGCTCTCGGCACGGAGGCCAAGGAACCCGAGGAGGCGGCGGCGGGGGACGAGGAGCGGGTCCGGATGATGACGATTCACGGCTCCAAGGGCCTGGAATTTCCGATGGTGATCCTGGCTGACCTGGGAGGCGTGCCTCAGACAGACGAGATGACCCGGATCGCGGACAGGGAGAGTGGCCGGGTTCACCTCAAAATCGGGCCGCGTGCGAGGGCGCTGACCTCGGCCGGTTACGCCGGGGCAAGAGCGGGCGAGGCGGAGATACAGGAGGCGGAGCGGAGGCGGCTGCTCTATGTCGCGGCGACGCGGGCGCGGGATTGGCTCGTTTTGTCATCGGCGGCGGCGAAGAAGGGAAATCTCTGGGAAATTCTGGAAGCGGGCGGAATCGGAGAAATGGGGACGAACGGGGGGGCCGCCGGGTTGATGGTGGAGGATGAAGCCGGGAGCGCGGAGGAAATCCCGGAGCCCGAGGCGATTCGCCTGCCCGAAAATGCCTTCGAGGGAGGCGGGGCCGAGAATCAGGCAGCCCGCCGGAGGCGGGAGGATGCAAGAGAGAGACTGGGGCGCCTTCTTGCGCCGGGGGAGCGGGTGCGGCCGCTGAGCCCGAGCGCTCTGCCGGAGATTTCCAGGGCCGGGGCCGGGGAGGCGATAGAAGACGATGAGGGAGGGAACGGGCGCTACGGGATATCCGACCTCGAGGCGGGGGATGAGCCGGGCGGGCGGGATTTTGGAACTCTGGTCCACGCCCTCCTGGCCCGGATGGAAAACTATGGGGAGGCGGCGGCGGACCGCCTGGCGGAGCCGGCGCGTGAACAGGCGCGTGAATTGAAACTCGCTGAAAAAGAGGCGGAAGCGGCGCTCGGGATGATTCGCGGGGCGATGGGGATGGAGATTTTCCGCCGCGCGGAGGCGGCGGAGCGATGCTGGCGCGAATTGCCGGTGTTGATGATCGAGGGAGGGTGCCTCCTCCGGGGGGTGGCCGATCTGGTGTTCGAGGAGGCGGGCGGGCTCATCGTCGTGGATTTCAAGACCGATGCTGTTGCGGCGGGCGAAACCCAAAAGCGGGCCGAACACTACCGCCCGCAGGGGACGGCATACGCCATGGCCCTCGAGGGGGCGGCGGGTCTGCCCGTGAGGGAGGTGGTTTTCGCTTTCTTGAGAGCCGGAGAGGCGGCCCAGCCTTCTTCGGATCAGGCCCAGCCTCCTTCGGGTCAGGCCCAGCCTCCTTCGGGGCAGGCCCAGCCTCCTTCGGGGCTGGTCACTTTCGGGGTTGATGAGCGCGCGCGCGAGGTGGTCAGGACCGCTTCGGTCGAGGCGGCCGCGCGGGCGGAATAGCCCGGAGACGGGCCGTTCCGGCTCTGGTAAGATATGTGAATCAATCTCTTGCAGGGAGATAGCCGGATGAAGGTTTCAGCGGTCGAAGTGTATCGCGTCGATATGCCCATGAAGGGTTTTTTCAAGAACGCGAACCACAATCACGATCTCCAGCCCGGCGTTCTGGTGCGCCTCCACACCGACGAGGGACTCGAGGGCATCGGCGATGTCGAGCCGATGAGCGGATACTCCTCGGCCGGGCGGGACGAAACCGCCGACGCGATTGAGCATGTCCTTGGCCCCGCGCTCCTCGGGGCGGACCCCCGCCGCGCGCGTCGGGCGGCCCTGTTGATGGAAGAGGCCGCTCCCGGCTTCTACGAGGCGAAGTCCGCGCTCGATACCGCCCTCGCCGACATCCACGCAAAGTCGGTGGGGGCGCCTCTCCACGAATTGTTGGGGGGCGCTGTGCGCGAGGAGATTTTCTTCAACGCCTGGATCGGCGCCAACGCGCCCGAGGTGGCCGCCGCCGAGGCCCTCGGGTTCAGCGAGCGGGGCTGGACCTCTTGCAAGGTGAAAGCGGTGGGAGAGGTTGAGGCCGACGCGGCCCGCGTCCTTGCCGTTCGCGAGGCGGTGGGCGGCGCCATGCAGATCCGCATCGACGCGAACGAGGCCTACGGCCGGGTGGAGGATGCCGTCGCCTTCGCCAGGGAGGTCGAGGGGGCCGATCCCGTGCTCTTCGAGCAGCCCGTTCCCCGGGAAAATCTCGAGGGTCTGGCGCTCGTGAGGCGCTCCATCGGTTTTCCCGTCATGGCCGACGAGTGTGTCTACGGCCACGATAGCCTGCTCAAGATCATCCGCGCCGAGGCCGCCGACATCGTGAAGCTCAAGGTGATGAAGCAGGGCGGTCTCATCCCCACCCGCGAGATGGCGAGCACGGCCGAGGCCGCCGGGTTGCGTCTCGTCATCGGCCATGGTTTCGGCCTGACGGTCTCCACGCTGGCCGAGGTTCACGTCGCCGCCACATCCACCGCCTTCCTCCCGGCGATCGAGTCCGTGGGGCCCGAAAAAATGAAGGACGATGTGGTGGCCCCCGCGCTCGATATCGGCGGCGGCCGGATACGCCTGCCGCAAGTGCCCGGGCTGGGGGTTTCCCTCGACGAGGAAAAACTCGAGCGGTACCGGGCGGTGGGCGCGGCAAAAGTGTAGGTATCTAAAGGCCGGGCCGTGTGCCCGCCTGGCTTCGGTTTTTGTGGGAGAGGTTTCGGCGTGCGCTATCCCTTTTTTGCTGCATCCCCCTGGGCGGCTTCCGGCCTCCTTCCCCTGCTCTCTTTCGCCTATATGGTTCTTTCGGGTCTCGCCGTCGGCGGCATGGTCTTCATGTTGGCCGTGCAGCTTCGCGGTGTCCGCAGCGTCGATCCGAGATGGACCCAGCTCGCCCGCCTTATTTCCTCCTGGGTTATGAATGTCCTCGTTTTCGGGGTGGCTCTTTCGGGCTCGATGTTGTGGCTCGTTTTCGTATTCGTTCATCCCACGGCGGCGGCCGAACTCCAGGAAATTTTTCGAATACCCGATCTTTTCGGCTGGGGATTTTTGCTGATCGGGTGTGCGGCGTTTTTTTTCAATTCGAGCGGGTGGGAGCGGTGGCGGGATAATTTTTCCCGGCACATGGCCACCGGTGTGGCCGCGGCGCTTGCGATCTGGGCTGCGGCGGCGATACCGATCTCGATGGGGTCGTTTTCCCTGACCCCGGGATTCTGGCTCAACACGGGCTCTCCCTGGGATGCCTTCTGGAATCGGTCCTTCCCCGCCGCCTTTCTAGTCTGGAGCGCCCTCTCGGTCGCCCTCGCGGGATGCGCGGGACTGTTGTACGCCGCCTGGCGGCGGGATGAACTGTGGCGCGCTTCGCTGTTCGCTTGGTTGGGAAAATGGACCGCGGCCGCCTCTTTCGCCGGTGCGGTTTTTTCGGTGGGCTGGGTGTTCACCCTTTTCTTCGAGGGGATTCCGGTTGTTTCGCTGGGAGCGGGTGTGGTGGCTCTTTCCGCCGTACTCGGGGTTCTTCTGTTATGGCGGGCGGTTCGGCGGCCGGAGAATTTCGGGAAAGTATTATCTATCGCCGCCGCTGCCCTTCTCTTCGCCCAGGTGGGCGGGATCCACAAAATCAGGAGCGAGCCGCCCGGTCCATTTTTGATTCAGGGCCATATGTTCAGGAACGGAATCCTGATCTCCGATATCGGGAAGATAAGCGCGTCGGGTCTTTGGAAACCGGCTCCCTGGCGTCCGGACGCGGACCCTCCCAACCAATTCGAGTTGGGGGCGTTCAGTTTTCGCGTCCAATGTAATTCGTGTCATCCGGGTTGGGCGGGAGAAGGCGGGATACCGCCCCTGACCGCCATCCGGTATCAAGGGGATGCGCTTCGATTTTTAGACGAAATGCCCGCGCGCCATCCCAGCCTTCCGGTTTTCGCCGGTTCTCTCCTCGAAAAAGAAGCGCTCGCCTCTTACGTGGAATCGCAAATCAGGGCTTCCGGCGGTTCCCTGGCGTCGCGGCCTCCCGAACCCCCTCCTGTTATTCCCGAAAAAAGGGAGCCACCAGAGGCGCCGGCGCCTCTTCCCGCCGCCGAAATGCCGCCGGCTCCGCCCCCCGCCGGGATTGAACCCGAGGCAGGCACTGCCACCGCCCCAAGCGCCGATACCGGGGAAAAAGAGCCCGGAAAGGACAAGCCGGTGGCCGGGGATGAGGCACCCGTCCACGAATCGGTCGAGACTTCCGGGGAGCCGCGGGAGTCAGGCGCTCCGCAGGAGGGTGAATCCGCAGGTGGGCCCGCGTCGGAAAAGGCAGCCGGAGATGAGGCGAAGCCGCCAACCTCTCCCGAGGGAATCTCTCCCGGGGGATTCGCCCCTGAAAAACCCGCGTCTTCCCCCGAGACCGGCGCTCCACGGGAGACCGAGGCAACGCAGAGGTCAAGCGCTCCGCAGGAAACGGGCGTTCCGCAGGAGACTGGCACTCCGCAAGAATCAGGCCCCGATAAAAAAGAGACCACAGGTCAAAAAGGATCGGCGAGCGGGGATGCAAAGCCCGCACCCCGAAACGGGAAGACCACGGAGAGCGAAGCGGCTCCCGCGACCGGGACGGTTCCCGGCGCCTCCCCCGAGGCGGGCCGCCAGTCCGATTCTCCTCCAAAGGTTGAAAAACCCGATGTCCCGGCTTCATCCGGACAGGCGGGAACGGCGCCAAGGGCGGCAGGAGAAAAACCGGGGCCGAGGAAGGAGAAAAGATGAGCTATTACCCGGGGCCGGGCGATTGGTTGCTGTCTCTTTCCGCGACCATCGGTGTCTTGTCCCTTTGCGCGTTGGTGGCGGTTCCCTGGCTCGCCGCGCATCTGAAATTCTGGGGGGAGCGGGAGGGAAGAAAGAGCGATCTCGCGGCGGCGGGATTGCTTGGCCGGTGGGGAAAGTTTTGCCTCGCCGCTGCTTTTTTCTTCGGGGCGCTGTCGTTTCACCTGGCCTCGGCCCGCTATCCATCCGAGTTGTTCTCCGCCGCCATTTTACTGGCCCCTGTTCTTGCCGCGGTGCCGTTGTTTCTGGCCGCGTGGGGGGGGTTTTTCCGGATATCGGAAAATTCATCATCGAGGACCGGGGACGGAGTATTACGCGATGTGGCGGCAGGAATCGCGGCCCTTGCGGTTGCTGCCGCCTCCGCCGGATTGTTCGCCGCCGCGACCCACAAATCCCTTTGGCCGCAAATTCGGCAAGGCCCTTTCCTCGTGTTCGGGTCTTATCCTTTTTTATACGGGATGGCTTTTGCCGTGCTCGCGTCGGCGGTCACGGGCGGGGTTTTGGTCATGTTGATCGGCCGGCGATCGTTTCGGTGGGAAGGCGGCGGGTCCGTTCCGCAGGGAGCGCGGCTGATACGGATGGGGGCTCTCCCGGCCCTTTTGGCGACGATTCTTCTGGCGCTGTTGGCCTCCGTTTGGGGACTGCTGGAGGGATTGACGCCCATTCGCGCGGTGATCTTCTCCGGGCGGCCGCTGCTCCTTTTCATGGGCGTATTCGTGGTTGCCGGGGTCGTTGGCTTGATTGAGCTGCTCGTCAGTATTCTGAAATGGAAGGGAAGCGCCCCTCGCGCCAGCGTCGTGGTGGCCGCCCTGATGTTCGCGACGCTGTTCTGCCTGGTGTCCGTGCTCATCTGGAATGCGCCGGCCCGCGCCCGAGGGCAGGAGGGCGCCGCTATCCTCAAAGCCCCGGCGGCGGCCATCGGAGTCATGCCGGGGGCGAAGTAGGAAAGATGGAAACCGGACGCGATGCTGATTGATATTTGCAGTTTCCTGCCTGTCGAGGACTCGTTCCGGGCCCGGCTGTCGGGCTGGGCCGCGATTCCTGGATACTTCCGGATGTTCTCGAAGGGAATTTCCGGGTTTTGCGGGGTGGAGGAAGCTGAGTTCCTCAAGGGTGTGGACGATCAATCCGCCTCGAAGGTGGCGGCTTTTATCGATGAAATCTCCGCCCGCCGCGGGCGTCCGGTGAGCGAATTTATTTCGGCGATGGACGATGCCGGGTATGACTTGTCGGTGGTGTTCAGCATCGACCAGGAAACCACCACGGGCGCGGCGTCTCTGGCCCCCGAGGTGCTCGCAGAGGCGGTCGATGAATTCCCCGGCCGCCTCCGCGCCCTGATGGGCCTTGACCCTCATAAAGATGACGCGGCCCGGGCCCTCGAAAGGGGGGTCAAGGAGCTCGGCCTCCACGGCGCGCTGCTTTGTCCGTTTCTTCACCGCCTTCCGGCGGACGATCAGGCCTACCGGCCAATTTACAATAAGTGTATCGAACTCGGCGTTCCGGTCTGGATTCACACCTCGGTGAACTGGGCCCAGGCGCATCCGATGGAGCTGGGGCGCCCGCTGGCGCTGGATCGGCTTTGCGGGGAGATGCCCGGCCTGAAAGTGATCGCCGGCCACGGCGGATGGCCCTGGGTCCCCGAAATGGTCGCCGCCGCCTGGAGGCATCCGAATCTTTATATCGATCCGTCCGGGCACCGGTGGAAATATCTGGCCACGCCGAACTCGGGTTGGGAGATGCTCTTGCACTTTGGAAACACGGTTTTACAGAATAAGGTTTTGTTCGGAACCGACTGGCCGCTGATGCCGCTCTCGCTCGCCGAGATCGCGGCGGAGGCGCGCGCGCTTCCGCTCAAGCCCGCCGTCACCGAAAAATGGATGGGGGGCAACTCGGC
>JAVEPB010000126.1 GCA_030922375.1 bacterium
TGCTGGCGCCCGTCCCCCGGCCGGTGGCCTTCAGGGACTGCCTCACCTTCGAGGGGCACAAGCAGGCCGGCGCCCGCCGCCGGAACACGACAGTAGATCCCCTCTGGTATGAAATGCCCAGCTCCTACAAGGGAAACCGCCTCACCATCATCGGCCCCGGCGAGGACCTCAAGTGGCCCCGCTACACCGAAAAACTCGACTACGAGCTCGAAATCGCCATCCTCATCGGAAAGCGCGGCAAAGATATCCCCGAGACGGAGGGGCTGGACCACATATTCGGCTTCACGGTGATGAACGACTTCAGCGCCCGCGACATCCAGATGAAAGAAATGTCCCTCTGGCTCGGTCCGCACAAAGGAAAGGATTTCGGCACCGCCATCGGCCCCTGCGTCGTGACGCGCGATGAGTTCGATCACACCGACGCCGTGATGACCGCCCGGGTCAACGGCGAGGAGTGGAGCCGGGGCAACGCCGGAGACATGCATTTCAGCTGGGGCCGCGTGCTCGAGCATCTTTCGATGGAGGAAGAACTCCTCCCCGGCGAGCTCATCGGCTCGGGCACCGTGGGCACCGGCTGCGGCGCCGACCTCGACAAATGGATCCAGCCGGGGGATGTCCTCGATCTCGAAATCGAGGGCATCGGCGTCCTCTCCAACCGCATCATGAAAGAGAGCTAACCCCCGGACGCAGCCTGGAGACCTTGAAAATGGAATGGATTCTCGACCCCCAGATATGGGCGAGCCTGTTGGCCCTCACCGCGCTCGAAATCGTTTTGGGCATCGATAACGTGATTTTCATTTCTATAATTTCGGCGGGCCTGCCGGAGGCCGAGGGCGAGCGGGCGCGCAGGCTCGGCCTCACCGCGGCCCTCGTCATGCGGGTCGTCCTGCTCGCCGGGATCGCCTGGATCGTTGGGCTCAGAGCCCCCATCGCCGAGGTGTTCGGATTCGCGCTCTCCTGGCGGGACGCGCTCCTCCTCGCGGGCGGGCTGTTTCTCCTGGGGAAGGGCACCCGCGAGATTCACCATTCCGTCGAGGGCGAGGAAGACGATAATAATGCGGGCGCCGCGGAAAGCTTCGGGGCGGTCATTGCGCAGATCATTGTTCTCGATGCGGTGTTTTCGCTCGATTCCGTGATCACGGCCGTGGGAATGGCCGAGCATCTGCCGGTGATGATCGCCGCGGTGACGATCGCGATTGCTATCATGATGCTCGCCTCGGAGCCGGTGAGCGCTTTCATCGAACGCCACCCGACGGCCAAGATGCTCGCGTTGAGTTTCCTGCTCCTCGTGGGCGTCGCGCTCGTCGCCGACGGGATGCACTTTCACATCCCGCGCGGGTACCTTTACTTCGCCATCGCTTTTTCCGCCGGGGTCGAGGCGCTCAATCTCATCGCGGCGCGCCGAAGGGCGGCTAGGGCCGCCGGTTGAGAGCGAAGGGAGCCGCTTCCACATCCCCGTTCCACATAAGCGCGTGACGCGGGTAGCCCGCACGCGTGAGCGGCCCCACGGCGTAAACGGGATAAGGCGCAAGAATCGCGAGCACTTCCTCTATCCGCCGGGCGTAGATATCGGGGTCGATACCGTTCGGGTTTCCCCATCCGGCGACGAGGAGATCGGCCCCCGATGCGGCGGCGGCGATATGGCGATCATTGCCTGGCCCGCGAATCCGGTGGTTGGGTATGCCGCTCAACTCCTTGGGGTGGGGGCTCCTCCAGGCGAACAGGTTCACCACCGAGACCGAGGCGAAGCCCCGGCGGCGCGCCCAGGCCTCCACCTTGCCGATGGTCGGATCGCTTCTCCGGTCCGAGGCGGTGGAGGGATTTTTGAGAATCACCGCCAGCCGCGCCCCAGGCCCACCGGCGATTTTCATTTCGAGCAAATACCGGTAGCGGCCGTATCTTTGGGGAATGCAGCGAAGCACCTCGCGGCGGGGAGCGGCGGCCATTTACATTTCCCTCCTTTGCGAGCGGGCTTTGCGGGCAGGCCGTTGGCGCCTAGAATCGAAGGCGGTAGGCTGCCCGGAAATCGTCGACACGATTAAACCTATGGGGTTCCATGATGCCATACGAAAATCTGCTCTACGAAATGGAGGGCCCGCTGGCGCTCATCACCATTAACCGGGCGGAGCGCCACAACGCCATCTCGCTCGACACCCTGAACGATTTACACGCTGCCATAGGAGAGGCGGAGGAGGATGACGCCGTCCGCGTGATCGCTATCACCGGGGCGGGCGATAAAGCGTTCGCGTCGGGTTCCGATCTCGAGGAGGTCGAGCGCCGCGACCTCAAAAAGGCGCTCGAGCCGCTCGTGCAGGGCGTGGCGGATCGCCTCGAGAAAACGCCCAAGCCGACCATCGCCGCGATCAACGGCTACTGCATGGGCGGAGGACTCGAAGTGGCCCTGGGCTGCGATTTGCGCGTGGCTTCGACGGCGGCGAAATTCGCCACACCCGAGGGAAAGCTCGGCATCATACCGGGCGGCGGGGCGACCCAGCGCCTGCCGCGCATCGTCGGGCGCGGTTGGGGGATGGAGATGCTCTTGATGGGCGAGACCATCGACGCCGAGCACGCCCTCCGGATCGGCCTCATCACCCGGCTGGTCGAGCCGGAGGAGCTGATTCCCGAGGTCCGGCGCATGGCGGACCATCTCGCCGCTTTCGCGCCTTTTGTGCCTCGGTTCATGAAGGCGATGGTTCACTTCGGAATGGAGAGCAGTCTCGCCGCCGGGCTGGCGATGGAAAAATTCGCCCAGGGGGCCCTATGCGAAACCGAGGACAAGGCCGAGGGTATCCGGGCTTTTCTCGAAAAGCGCCGACCCGAGTGGAAGGGACGCTGAGGCCGCCGGGAAACCTTCGCCTCCAGCCTTCCGCGTAAATTTAGACCCTAAATTTAGACAAGGAGAACCCCGTGGAATCCCCGCAGGAAGAGTCGCCCGAGAAACTGACCAAAAGAGAAGAAGGTTTTCTCGCCCATCTTGCCCGGAAATACGAACCCGGAGAAGACGCCGGGCTCGTCCGAAGCTACCTCATCGCGGCGGCGGGGATTTTCGCGCTGTTCGCTCTCGCCCGGTGGACGCCCTGGTGGTGGGTGGCATTGATCGCGGCTGAGGCGGTGGCGCTCGCCGGCTTTCAAAAATATAAGAAATTCGCCGCCTTCAAGACCCGAATCCTCGTCAAGCTGTGGCGAGAAAGAACCAAGGAACCGGCCTAGGGGCGGCGTCCCTAGGGACGCCTCGCCATCCGCGTACGGCGGGCAGGCGCTTCGACAAACCCCCGCGTGGCGGTTTTGGCGCAGCGAAAGCCGATGCCGTGGTTGGAGTCGCCGGGCGCGAATCCCGTCCGAAAAGAGGCGCGTAGGAGCACCTTGCTGTTGAACCACGCTCCGCCGCGCAGCACGCGGAGCTTGCCCGCCTTGGGCCCTTTCGGGTTTTTTGGGGGCGCCTGGCCGTAGTAGGCGCCCAAATACCAGTCCGCCACCCATTCCATCACGTTGCCCGCCATGTCCATCGCGCCATAGGGACTCGCGCCGAGCGGGCGGCTACCCACTTTCCATGTGGTGTAGCCCCGGCTACAGGAGGGAACAGTCTCGCCCATGATGGCCAACCGGCAGGTGGCAGGCTGGTTTCCCCAGGGGTAGGAGCGCCCGTCGGTGCCCCGGGCGGCTTTTTCCCATTCGGCCTCGGTGGGCAGGCGTTTTTTCACCCGGCCGCAATACTCCCTCGCCTGAAACCAGGAGACGCCCACGACAGGCTGATCGTCATTCTTAAAGGAGCCCGGATAGTCCTCATTAGGCGTGAGGTGTTTACGGAAGCGGGCGTTCGTCACCTCGAACTTGTCGATGTAGAAGGCCTCAAGATGAACGCGGCGCCGGGGAGCTTCGTTGTCGCCGAAAATATAGGTGCCAAGCGGCGAGCCCATGATGAACTCCCCCTTGGGGACGAGCGTCATGGGCGCTCCGTCGGCGCCCTTGATTTGGCGCGGCAGACGGGGGGCCGTACTCCCGTCAAAAGCGGCGAACAACGCCGCGAAAACAATCAGGACCGCCAGACAACGAGGCCGGCTCATTTTTTCCGCTTGGCGGCGGGCAACACCTCGAAAACCGCCTCGACGGGATTGTGATCCGAGATATCAACATCGGCGACCGAGGCGCTTCGCGCTGAGAGGCCAGCCGAGGAAAAAATATGATCGATCCGGGCGCCCAGAAATCCGAGCGAATAAGTGAAACCGAAACCCATTCCCCTTTCGGCGAATGCGCTCCGTAAAACACCATTAAAAATGCGAAGGTCCAGGCTGTAGGGCGTGGTACTCAAATCGCCTCCCAAAATCAGCGGCTCCACCCCACCCTCAGCCAGCGTGCGAAGAAAATCGAGTTGAGACCGCCTCGTGTACTCGAAAACACGCATCCCGCTCCACCACCCGGAAACCGACCGGTAGGTGATTCCCGTCGAATCGCCCCAATCGTCCAGCCAGGGTAGCGCGGGAGGACATAAATGCGCCGTCGCCAGCCGCACCAGGCGACTCCGCACCCGCACCTTGGCCGTCAGGGCGGCCAGTTCGCTGCATTTGCCCGCCGCTTCTCCCGCCGGAAGCTTCAGTTGACGAATCTCCTGCAAGGGATAGCGGCTCAGTACCCCCAGGCCAAGGACATGTTTTTTATCGGGGGCGGCCGGAAACCACGCCATGTGCCGGAGCCTGCCACCAAGGGCGGCCTCCAACGATTTCCGGTCCCGGAATCCCGGTCCGGTGTGGACTTCCTGAAGAAACAGGATATCCACATTTCTTCTTTGCCGAAGATATGACACTGCCCGGGAGCGCGATTCCAGAGCGTTCCCCAGGTTCAGCGTCATCACGCGCAGCGTCGCCCCCAAGGGAGGAAGAAGCGATTCCTTGGGGACCATCTGCTTTCCGAGGAGAAACACCAGCGACACCAAAAGCCATACCGTCGGGATCGACCTCAGAATATTGGGCATCCCCCGGGCGGCCAGGCCGGCCAGGGCCCCGCCGAACGAAAGATAGGGCCAAAGATGGCTCAACAGGTTTGCCTTGGACGAGAATCCGCCGTTCAGGCGGACCAGCCATTGAATCACGTCCACGAAAAGAGCCAGCCATAAAACAATTAGTCCGCCTACGGCAATGGTCCGGCGGGTTTTCGACGGGCGCTCTCGCGGCAACTCGAATAAATCTGACATCCGGTTCCGATCCTTTATTATTGTCCGGCTGCTTTGTTCCTGTTCGGTCAAAGTGCGAGGGCCGGTCCGCCACCTTGCGCCCCGCTACTTCCTCTGGCAGGATTTCCCGGCTTTAGAGTGTATGACCGGGTGCCGGTGATTTAGCGTCTCGGCTCTCCGGACATTTTTCCTTTCATTGCCTGGATTTTACCATGGCCGACAATGGAGAAGTCACGTTCATCTGTCCTGCCTGCGGGGAGGCCGAACTCCCCTTCCCCGATAACCACGAACCGAGCGAAACCAACTATACCGAGTTATCCGAGCTTCATGGCTGCGATCATTCCAAGTCCGTGCATTTCGTTTACGGGAACGGCCACTCGAGCAGCTTCGGAGGCGTCATCCTCGAAACACCGGTTGAGGGGAGCCCCCGCTCCAGGTGGGTTCCTCCGCGAACGGTTATTGCCTTTCATTTTTATCAGGACCAAACCTATCTCGCCCGCGAAGAAGCCTCCCCGGGTTTCTACCCTCAACCCCTGTTCCGGAACCGCATGGTCATCGACGGGGTGGAAAATGTTTTTGTGGCAATGACCTTCCTCCCTCACGGCGAAACCTGCACGGATGAAATGCGTGCACGGGGAGAGCAACTTGCCAAGGCGATGAGATAGCCGGTCCCGCCGGGCCCTCCCTTCCCACCCTATTTTGTTTTTAATATCTTCGCCGCGTTCCGAACGCACCTGAACCCGATGCGCGAGTCACTGAACCCCGGCTCGGCGAGCCCCCGGGCGTCGAGCGTGGGCAGCTTCCCCACGGAAGAAACCCATCCTCCCCGATAGACCCTGAATCGAGCCGGCCCGCTTCTTCTCTCCCCCGATTTATCCTTTTTCTCCCGGCTCTCTGGTTTTGTGATTTCTCTTTTCGCCCACTCGGCAATCGGTCCCCAGAATTCGCGGGCACCGTAAGGGCCGGCAAGCCGAAAGGAAATCGCTCGCTCATCCGCTTCTCTGTCCGTTCCGGTTCCGTAGAGCCGGCTCACTTTCCCTTCGCCGTCTTCCAGCGGCTTCCGCCCCCAGGGATAGGGCCGCCCATCGGTTCCTCTCGCCGCCTTTTCCCATTCACTTTCGGTGGGGAGCTCCCCGCCCGACCATCGGCAATAGGCGGCGGCGTCCTCCCAGGCAACCTGGACGACAGGAAGGTCTGGAGGGGCCCCGGCCTTTCTTGCTCCCCCGGACGGCTCGCGGGGATCCGTATTCTCCCAATTCGCCCGGCGCCTGAGAGTCCAGCCGCCCGCCTTGGTCAGGGCGCCGCCCGTCTCTTTTTTCCGGGCCACACTTATATACCCGGAATCCGCGACGAACTGCGCGAATTCCTTTTTTCGAACAAGGCGCTTATCAATATAAAAACCCGCAATCGACGTCCGCCGGGTGGGAGCTGTCTTCGTCAGACTCCGCCGCTTGCCAACGATCACCTCCCCGCCGGGCACCAACGCCATTTCACCCACCCCGCGGTAAAGAGCGGCGGGCAAGCGAACGCTTTCGAAAGAAAAATCCCCCGCATCGGCGGGAATGAGCGGAAGCTCCACCCTCATTACCCGATCAGGGAGAATATCGACCTCGATCTCGCGCGGATAATGTCCGGGCGCCTTCGCACGAACACGCAGCCGGCCGGGCCTGGCGATGTAGGAACCCACCGCCGATTTCACGGTGGTTTTCCCCGCGATCACCTCCACTCTTGCCCCCGGGGGGGATGTTGTCACGGAAAGATGGCTGATCGGCACCCGGGGTTTCAGTTCATAGTCCAGCCGAACCCCCGCCTCTACATAAATCCGGCGAGCGATGCTCCTCCCGCCGGCGTCCACCGCGTGAACGTCCAACAGGCCCGCTGGCTGATTCTTGAGGGTCAGCGGCGTCCGGCCTGCGGAGCGGCCCCCGAGGAATATCTCCGCTCCCGGCCCCGGCGATGTGAGGTAAACATCACCCGTCTCCTTCTTTTTTTGAAGCTCGTCCCCGCGCAGGGTTTGTCCGGGGATTAGTTGACCCAACATCTGTATCCTCGCCGACGGATTCTCTCCGGCGACTCTGCGAATCGCCTTGGAAATGATCGCGGTCCCGTCGTGGATCTGGCGCAAAAAAGATTTCGTAAACAGGCTTCTGCCGCTGGCCGGATCGACTTCGAGGTGGCCCGGAACCAATAGTATCCGGCCGGGCCCCGGAGGGAGGAAATGAAACCGGCTGAAGTCGCTGATGCCCGGGCCGCCCCCTCGCCGGGACGACCATTTTCGTGCCGCCCCCTCGCCGCCGGAGAAACCGGCATCTAAAATCATCACCACCCGCCGCGCCTTGATTCTCGCGAGAGCGTTTCGAAAATCGGC
>JAVEPB010000127.1 GCA_030922375.1 bacterium
CTTCCCTCAGCTTGCCGATGATCTGCTCTGGTGTATGACGCTTATTGGGCATGAATCATTCCCCCGAATCGGGCGGTCACGCCGAAAGAGTACCGAAAATCCTCTCATTCAGCATGGACCGACGTGAGGGGGGCACGTCAGCTCAGCCCATTTTTACGGCGAGGTGCTGGGTCTGCCCGAATACGAAGACATCCCGCCCTTCGGCGGGAGCTACCCCTACTTTAGATGGTTCATGGCGGGCCCCACCCAGCTTCATCTCCTGCCTCAGGAGTACCTGGAGCGGGCCTACTACAAAGATCTTTCCCTGCTCACCTACAAGCGCCATATCGCCATGGCGGTGGAGGACTACGAACCCTGCCGCAGACGCCTCGAGGAGCACGGAATACCCTACTGCCAGGACCCCAACTCAGCGATCGGCCTGAAGCAACTCTTCTGCCAGGACCCGGACGGTAACGGGCTCGAGTTCATGATTCCCGAATCCTTTGAAGAGGCTACGCGAAAGGCGTTCGAACAATACGGGAAGCGGGGCCGGAACAGCCAGCTCAAGGAACTGGGAGCGGCCGAATGATCTATTCACTAAACCACGGCGGCCCAGCCCCCCCAAGGAGTGGCCAACGCGCCTACGACGGTTAAAATGCTCTCGATCTGACAGTTAATATATTTATTTTCAAATATTTATCAGGGTGTTATTAAACAAGAACATCCTGTTTTTTCTGGCGTTCCCGCCGTCTTCAATCCCTTTTTTCAGGCGAAAAACCAACCCCGGCTTTTGTCGGCGGACTGAGTGGTCTACGCCGCCGAGGCGCGGCGCCGGACTCTGCGCCTTCGGCGCGCTCCGGCCCCACCATGAGCGGTTCCATCGGCCGTGCCGGGCGCGGTTCCAGCGGAGGTGGTTCGCTCCCCGGACCAACCCTGCCGCTTGGGAGCGTTTCCGCCTGATGCGGATCGGCGCTGCTTGGGACGTGAAGACCCGGATGCCGCCCCGCGCTTGGGCGCCGATCGCCCGGTCGGGGTCTTCCTGGCAGAGGGAGGTCTGGACGGGCTCTGCCCAGGGAGGTCCTGCCCCCCGTTGGCGGCGGCGCTTTGGTGGGGGTGGTTTTCGACGACCGTGATGGGTCGCTTCGTCACCCGTTCGATGCCGCGCAGGTAGGGGCGCTCCGAGGCGTCGCAGAATGAGAGCGCTATACCCTCGGCGCCCGCCCGGGCGGTCCGGCCGACGCGGTGGACGTAGCTCTCGGGGATGTTGGGCAGCTCATAGTTGACGACGTGGGTCACGCCGGAGATGTCGATGCCGCGCGCGGCGACATCGGTGGCGACGAGGACGCGGGCGCCCCCGTTCCGGAACCGCGCGAGGGCACTCTGGCGGGCGCTTTGGGTCTTGTCGCCGTGTATCGAGTCGGTCTGGAAGCCCGCTTTTTCGAGCTGTATGGCGAGGCGGCTGGCGCCCCGCTTCGTGCGCGTGAAAACGATCACGCGGCTCATGCCGGCGTCCCGGAGAAGATGGGCCAGAAGGGCACGCTTGTTTCCCGCATCGACGAAGAAGATTCGCTGGTCGACCTTCTCGACGGTGATGATTCTCGGGGAGACCTCGACGCGAACTGGATCGCTCAGGAGCTCCCCGGCCAGGCGCGAGACGTCAGAGGGCATGGTCGCCGAAAATAGCATTGTCTGCCGCTTCGCGGGCAGGGCGGCGATGATTTTTCGCACATCGCGCAGAAAACCCATGTCGAGCATGAGGTCGCCCTCGTCCAGGACGAGGTGAGATATCTGGCCGAGGCGGACGTGGCCCTGTTCCTTCAGATCGAGCAGACGCCCCGGCGTGGCCACGAGAATATCCACCCCGCCCGAGAGGGCGCGGACCTGGGAGTGCTGGCTCACTCCGCCCAGGATGACGGTGTGGCGCAGCGGAAGGTGCCGCCCGTAGGAGCGGAAGCTCTCCCCGATCTGGAGGGCGAGCTCGCGCGTGGGCGCCAAGATGAGGGCGCGCGGGACGGATCGCCGGCGGTGTCTGCCGCCGCGCTTTCCATAGCCGTCATCATTTCTTTCGGCACTTCCATTGTTGCTGGGCCGGCCGGCGAAAAGATGCTGCAGTATGGGCAGGGCGAAGGCGGCG
>JAVEPB010000128.1 GCA_030922375.1 bacterium
GTCCCGCTCATCGAGGAGTTCGGATGGGGGCGCGGCGCCCTGGGCAGCGGGTACGCGCTCATGCTGGGCGTCTATGCCCTTTCGGGCCCCATCGCGGGCTCGCTCTTCGATAAAAAAGGCCCGCGCGCGATCATGCCCTGGGGCTCGGTCGTCATCGGCCTCGCCCTCGTCGGGGGCTACTTCATCACCTCGCTTTGGCACGTCTATATCATCTACGGCATATTCATCGGCTCGGCCATGTCCCTGAGCGGCTTCGCGCTGCACGGCGCCATGATGCCCCGGTGGTTTCAGCGCAAGCGCGGCCTCGCCACCGGCATCACCCTATCGGGCGGGGGGGTGGGATTCCTCCTGCTTTTCCCGCTCATCGAGCGCCTTATCGCCCACGCCGGCTGGCGGCTGACCTACCTTCTCTTCGGATTGACGATCCTCATCGTCATGGTTCCGCTAAAACTTTTAATTTTGCGTGACGGGCCGGACGATGTCGGTCAGGCGATCGACGGCGACCCCCCCCGTGAAAACGGGAAGCCGAAGGAGGCTGCCGGGCACGAATCAAAGCCCGGCATGCGCGAGGTATTCGCCCTCGTCCGGAGGGACCGCCGGTTCTGGTTGCTCGCCTTCATCGTCTTCTTTCTAGGACTGAACAACAACACCATCATGAGCCAGCTCCAGCTTTTTCTCGTGGACGCGAAATACGCGACCTCCACCGCCGCTCTTTTGCTGGGCGGGGTCGGGCTCATCCGGATGGCGGGAAGCTGGGGGATGGGCTGGTTGAGCGACCGGTTCGGCCGGCCCCGGACCCAAGCCCTCTCGTCCCTCATCTCGGCCTCCGGGGTCGCGCTCCTCCTTCTCCTTCCGGCGGCGGGAGCGTCGATCCCGATGGGAATTTTATTCGTCCTCGTTTACGGCTTTGGGATGGGTGGAATGTCGGTCTGCCACTCGGCGATGTCGGCGGACGCTTTCGGCGGACGAAATTTCGGGGCAATCATGGGTTTTCTCGAAATCTGCTTCGGGGCGGGGGGGGTACTCGGGCCGCCGGTTGCCGGCTTCGCCTTCGACCTGGTGGGAAGCTACACCTTGCCGTTTCTTGTCATAATCGCGGGGCTCCTTTCAATATGTTTTGTCTGTTTGTTCATCTTCCCGAAAGAAGCCGCGCGGCCGGAATAACCCCGTGAATCGGGCGAATTCTCCCGCCCGCGATTCGAGAGGCGATTTTGCCCCGTGAATTTGCTAACCTGCACTCCGTACTGTCCGATAAAATCGTTAGGAACGTTCTTCTCGAATCGGAGGCATTCGTGAAATGGTGGAAGAAAAGCGCAAAGACGCGCGGCACTACCTTCCGGTCGTCATTCTCGCGCCCACGCTCTCCGAGATGCCCCTCGTTCCAGAGGACATCAGCGAAGGCGGCTTCCGGGTGTTGACAAACGAAGAACCTCCCCACGAGGAGAGGTTCGAATGCTCCATACAGATCGGAGGCCAGATGTTCGACAGCTGCACGGCCTCGGTCATCTGGAGCTACAACAACGGCAACGGCACCTGGTACGCCGGAATCGCCATCGAGGAATTGCATGAAGAAAAGGACGTTTTCTCCCTGACCCTGGAGGAGGCCCAGAAAAAATCACCGTAATCTCGGGGCGGCCCTAGCTCCGGTGGGGCCCCTTTCTCGGCTGTCTCGAAACACTCCCCCCCGCTTCCCGCGCCGCTCTCTCTAATCGACACCCATGAATTCCCGAGGGGAACGCCTCATCCCGTGTACTCTAAGATATAAAGGCCCAGCCCCCATCGATCGCCGAGATAGATCAGCCCGGTCCGGGTGTCCACGAATACATCGTTGGCCTGGATGAGCCAGCGCTCATCGTTTCCGGCGGGAATATAGTGGCCCACCTCCTTGGGCTGGAACGGGTTCGACCAGTCCACGATGCGGAGTCCGGCCCCGTACCAGCAGATGTACATCAGATCGTCGGCCGTCATGTCGAGCCAGACGTTGTGCGCCCCATAGCGCGAGCCGAGCTGGGACCAGTACGGGTCCCTGGGCCGCATTGAATCCGGGTCTATCTCGTAGGGATGAAACGTCGAAATCGGAAGCGGGGCCTCGTGGTTCCGCATGTCGTAGAAAGTGACAAAAGCGGGCGGATGGGCGCAGTTCATGGTGACGCACTCGGTAGCGACGATGGCGAACTCCGAGCCCGGCGGGACGAGAAAAGTGTGGTAGCAACCCGGCCAGCCGTGGGTTTCGTGGGGGTTGTGGCGCCACATGAACTCGGGCTCGCGCGGGTCGGTCATGTCGAACATGGCAATCCCCCCGTTCCAGAAGCCGCAGGTGGCATAGTTTCCGTAGGGGTTCGCCTCGTGGAGCCAGACCCCCCAGCCGAGTTGCTCGAAATCCCACGACGGCGTCTCGCCCGCCCCTTCGTTTTGCCCCTCGATCCAGCACTGCGACAACAGCTCGGGAGCCGAGGGGTTCTTCACATCGTAGGTCCAGAGCACTTTCCCCCGGCAACCATCTTTGAAACCCGAACAATAGAGCAGATCGCGATTGCGGTCGTGAACCGGCCGGTGAATCCCCCGGCCCTCGGTCTCGATATAGTTGATGAGCCGCGGATTGGCGGGGTCGCTCAGATCGAACATGCGCATCCCGCCGATGAGCTCGGGATCGTCCGACTCGGGCCGCTTCTCGCTGTTGGTGTAGAGAACGTCTCCGACGAGAAGAATCTTGTGGGTCCGGGCGCCGGGCGGGTCCGAAATCTGATTGACGACCTTGGGTTTCGATGGGTTCGACACGTCGAGAATCGTGAGGCCGTTGTGGCCGTTCGCTCCCGAAGCGGCGACATAGGCGAGGCCGTCCCGGACCTGTATCTGGAAGGTGTCGCCCCATCCGTTCAGATCGGAGTGCCCGACGACGCGGACGTTTTTTTTGTCCTCGGCGACCGGGCCGGTGAGTATGCTGGGCTCCTGATCGTAGGGAACCATGGTGTCGAGCGCGCGGGGCGGAAGTCTATATTCGGGCTTCGGCATTGGATGAATTCTCCTGAAGGTGGCGGAAAAAAGCCCCGGCCTCTAACCGGGGAATAATATCCGAATCGTTTTTACTCCGGCACGGCGACGCCGAGCTCCCCGGCCAGGGCCGCCGCTTCCTTCCAAACGCCCTCCTCGATGGGCACACCCTCTTTAAGGCGGAGGGCGCGCTCGCGAAAACTCCTTTCGCCCGGTATCCGGATTTCCGAAAACCCCGGAGCCAGAGGCGAGGACGTCACTTCGAGGAGATGAGCCCGGACGGCTTCTCCGAAAGCCGCGGGATCGCCGAAGCTGGCAGGATCGATGGCGATCAAGAGGTCTCCCTTGTCGTAATGATTCTTCTCGGCGATTGAGCGGGCCAGCTCTCCCCCCACCTTTGCCCCCAACAGGGGACCGGCAAGAAGGCCCAGCACCAGACTCAGACCATAGCCCTTGTGAGCGGCCAGCGGGGTAAGCGCCCCTCGGGCCGCTTGCGCGGCGTCGGTGGTGGGTTCGCCATCGGGCCCGAGCGCCACTCCTTCGGGAATGGCCTCCCCGCGAGCCCGCGATTTCAGTACCGTACCGAAGGAGATGGCCGTCGTGGCGAAATCGACGAGAATCGGGTCGTCTCCGCCCGAGGGTACGGCGATGGCCAGGGGATTCGTCCCGAGAAGGCGCTCCTTCCCGCCCAAGACATGGGCGAGCGGAGTCGTCACCGTGGTAATCATCCCCACGCAACCCGCGCGCGCGATTTTTTCCGCGTAAAAACCCGCCATCGATATATGGTTGCCGTTGAGCACCCCGACGGCGCAGCAACCCGCTCTCTTCGCCTTGCGGATCGCAAGGTCAGCGCCGAAAAGCGCACCCACCACCCCCAGCGACCGGTCGGCGTCCACGAGGGCCGAGCCCTCCCGCTCCATGGCGACTTGGACCTTTGCGCGGGTGTTGATCATGCCGCTGCGAATCCGCAAAACCATACTGGGGAGGCGGAGTAGACCGTGGGTGCCATAACCGCGAAGCTCCGCTTCATACAAGCTCTCCGCGCCGGCGTCGGCGGCCTCCTCCGTGCACCCCGCCGCCGCCAGAAGGCGGAACATGAAGCCGCGCAGAGCATCCGGGTCGACGATACGCTGCGTAGGTTCATTCATGAAACGGCCCTTCCATTGCCGACCTCTCTATTCCTGAAAGCGGAACGAGGCGCTTTCTAAAGATCGGGGTCGGGCGCGGCGGCGCTCGGCTTCGAGACGTCCATCATCCATGTATAAATTTCGACTCGATTCCCGTCCGGATCAAGGAAGTAGAAGGCATGGCTGCCGCTTCCGCCGATAAATCCTTTTTCGTCCTGAGCCTCGTGGCCGTGAACGTAAGGCCCCGAGACGAGCTCGACGCCGCACGAGCGCACATGGTCGAGGGCGGCGAGCCAATCCTCCCGCCGGTCCACCTGAAAGGCCACATGGTTGAGGCCCACGTCCTTGCGTTTGGTTGTGTCGATCCCCACCGAAGGGGGGGTGGAGTCCGTTCCCTCGGGCAATCCGAAAAGAACGAAATTATGGTGCATCTGATCGACACGCATGAAACAGATTTGGCCGGGGAAGTCGGGGGTACCCCACCTTCCGGTGAGCTTGAGTCCGACGACCTCGCGATAAAACTTGAGCGAGCGATCCATGTCACTAACCTGAATTCCGATGTGACCGAGAGAATTTACGTTGCAGCCCATCAACGAATCCCTCCTCTGGAATCGTGGCGGAGCGCCGCCGCCAAAAAAAACCGTCGCCAGAAAATAGCCGAGTTTGTTATCGAAGTGGGCATACTATCATGCCCGCCTCTAATTTCGAGCACCAGAGCGCGCGGCGGCGAAATTCCCGGGCCGGGACCATATTCATAACAAGGGGACGCCGCCGGGAGGATTTGCCGTGAAACTCGATGCAACGAGATTTGGCCTCGCCTTGGGAATCGTCTGGGCCTTTGGAGTGGTCATGCTGGCCTGCATGGCGCGCTTGTTCGGCTGGGGAGTACCCGTCGTCGGGGTTATCGCCAGCGTATATATCGGCTATTCGCCCACCTGGGCCGGGTTGTTCATTGGAGCGATTTGGGGGTTCGTCGACGGATTCGTGGGTGGATTATTGCTCGGATGGCTCTACAACCGCCTGCTCCCGGCGAAGATCGAATAATTACTGGTAAATTCAGGGAAAAATCCGAATATTTCACCCAAGGAGAAATTTATTGGAGGATCGGCGGAAATTTCATGGAAAGGAGGTGCGTCATGGCAGAGAAGTTTATCGG
>JAVEPB010000129.1 GCA_030922375.1 bacterium
CAGGTAGGCGCACCCGGCCGTGAGGTTGTAGTGGTCCTTGAAGCAGACCGACCGCATCCCGGCCCGGGCGGCCTCGACCGCCACCTGGATCATGTCCTGATTGCGCTGGACGAAATCGGGGTAGACGTGGATGTGGTGATCAATTGACCCCTCGAGGATGGCGTCCTCGATTCCGGGGTAAATCTCGTGGATGCGTGGGCTGTCCTTTAATATCTGATAGAACCAGTCCTTGGCGTTGAGCTCGCGAACCCGGTCAACGGTGAGAATGCGTCCGACATGATCGGCCATGATTGCCTCCTGCACGGCTTAAGCGGCGGCCGCGAAAAAACGCGACCACCGGCGTGCCTCGAAAATTAGAAAGTGAAGGATATATACGTTTACGGATTTTCGCGGCGCAGGGGAGGCCTCGCCTCGGGAGGCCCCGCCCTCAAGCGGCTATATATATCCGGTAGAAAAATTTCCCGATAACAACGTGCCTGGCGGGACACAGGTATGGCCTGCAGCGCCGAAAAGCGCCCCGTGGGCCGGCAAAAATCTTGGAAAGAGCAGTCATCGGATGACGCTTCCCTGATCGGCGGCGGCAAGCCGCCTCGGTTATTGATGGGGTATCTATAGCGCAGCCGAACCACCACCGGCAAGAGGGGCGGAGACGGGGCCCTCGGGCCCCTTTCTGTTTTGCGGTCTGGCGGGGGCAGGATTTGATCCTGCGGCCTTCAGGGGATGAGCCCGACGAGCTGCCAGTGCGGTATTCCAGGAAAGCCTACCTTGAAATCACGCCCGGGTTGAGGATGTTCGCCGGGTCGAGCCGCTTTTTGGCATCGGCCAACACGTCGCCGAACAGGTCGGGGCGCTGCTGTTCGTACCATTTTTGATGATCGCGCCCGACGGCGTGGTGGTGAGTGATGGTGCCGCCGTTGGCGATAAGCGCATCCGACGCCACATCCTTGATCGCCCGCCACTGCTCCAGCATGGCATCCGGGGCGGCCTGTCCGTGGAAAGCAAAATAGGGCGCCGGACCGTCCGGATAGGCGTGGCTGAAGCGGCACGACACCGCGCCCTCCTTTCCCGTCACCTCGCGCAGCGCCGCCGCCGTCGCTTCCTTGATCGCGTTGTAGAATTCCTCGAACCTTTCCCAGGTGATCGCGGTCTCGAAGGTGTCGGAGATGATTCCCCGCGGGGTCAACTGTTCCCGGTTGTAGGGCATACGGATAAAGGCTGTCCGCCACGCACCCACCGCGCCCTGCAGATGGGCTTCGGGATTGTCGCGCCATTCCACATCGACCGTGCCGCCATGGTCCAGGCAACACTCCTCGGCCCGGGCCATCCAGGCGTCCACCGGGTGATCGGCGGATTCGAACGACACCACCATCAGCGTAAAAGACCCGTCGCCCGCTCCGTTCACCTGCAGTTCGACCCCGTCGACGATGCGCAGGTTGGCCGGGAACAGCCCGGCCTGGGAGACAGCGCGCACAGCGCGCGCGGCGCCGAAGAAATCGGCGAACCGGAACCCGGCCGTCGCCTTGAAGGCCGGCCGGCCCTGCAGCCGGGCCCAGCCCTCCGTGATGATTCCGAGAGCGCCCTCCGAACCGATCATGAAGCGGTCGGGGCTCGGACCCGCGCCGGACCCCGGCAGACGCCGGGAGACAATGTCTCCGACCGGGGTCACGGTCGTGGTGCTCTCCACCAAATCGTCGATATGGGTGTAGAGGGTGGCGAAATGGCCACCCGAGCGGGTCGCGACCCAGCCGCCGAAGGTCGAGTGTTCGAAGGACTGGGGGAAATGACGCAGCGTCAGGCCGTGGGGCTTGAGCTGGGCCTCCAGCTCGGGCCCCCGGGCGCCGCCCTGAATCCGCGCCGCGCGGGACACCTCGTCGACCTCAAGCACCTTGTTCATGCGCCCCATGTCGACGGAAATCACACCGTTATAGCCGGAGCCGACGTCGCTGGTGACCCCGCCGACCACGGACGAACCCGCGCCCCAGGGGATCACCGCAGCGCCCTTGTCGCCGGCCCAATCGTATATCCCCGCGATGTCCTCGGAACTCTCCGGGTAGGCGATGATGTCGGGCGCGTGGGCGAAGTCACCCCGGAAGATGCGGATCGAGTCCGGCTGGGACTGGCCGAATGCATGCACCACCCGATCATGAGGGTCGCTGGTGCACACGCCGGAGAGCTTCGCCGGCGCCTCCAGACGCGCCGCCGGCAGACCGATCGCGCCGAGTGCCGGGAACGCACCGTCATTGGTCGGGTTGATGCCAAACCCCTCGGCAAAGGTTTCAAGCAGGGCCTTCGTCTGGTCCGCATCGAGGCCGGTGTCCTCGTAGCCCCAACCCCAAAATTTTAGCTTCCGGTCCGCCATAGCGCGAAATTCCTTCCAAGGCTTTCCCTGATTTTGTCACCCGGAATTGTGTGGCAACGCTCTCATTATAGAGAATTCCGACCTTATTTACCTTCTCTGGAACCCGGTGATGGCGGGGTCGTTCCGAATGGAACGAAGGGTTTTCGGTTGGGGCCTTTCCATGGCCGGGGTGTGTGAATTTCCTGCGACGGGCTCGAAATTCCCGGCAATTCCCGCCGGACCTATTTCGGATGTTCGGAATTTTTCGCCTATGCGCCCGGGCTGCCCTCCCGGGGATATCCCCCCCTTCGGCTATCTTCCCCGGGTTACTTTCCCCGGGCTATCTTCCCCTGAATTCGGGCCTTCGCTTTTCGAGGAAGGCCGAGGTCCCCTCGCTCTTGTCATCTGTGGTCATGAGGCAGCTCTGGGCGAAGCGCTCGACGAGCATGGCGGCCTCCTGGCCACCCTTGACTCCGGCGTTCATCGTCATCTTGGCGAGGCGGACGGCGAGCGGGCCTTTTTCGAGGATTCGCCCGGCCATCTCGCGGGCCGCCGCCATGAGCTCCTCGTGGGGGACGACCTTGTTGACGAGGCCAATCCGCTCGGCCTCGCGGGCGTCGATGATGTCTCCCGTTAAGATCAGCTCTTTCGCCTTGCCCAGGCCCACCAGGTTGATCAGGCGCTGGGTGCCCCCCGCGCCGGGCATGATGCCCAGGTTCACCTCGGGCTGGCCCAGTTTGGCCCGGTCGCTGGCGATGCGAATATCGCAGGCCATCGAGAGCTCGCAGCCCCCGCCCAGGGCGAATCCGTTGATGGCGGCGATGATGGGTTTTTCGATGTTCTCGATTTTTGCGAGGTTGCGCTGGGGCGGCGCGGCGAGACCGTCCAGGAGGGAGCGCTCTCTGATCTGGCGGATGTCGGAGCCGGCCGCGAAGGACTTATCGCCCGCCCCGGTGATGATGATGACGCCCATCTCCTCGTCCGCCTCGAAGGAAATCATCGCGTCAATGATTTCGCCGTAGGTGGGGGGATCGATTGCGTTTCGGACCTCCTCGCGGTTGATGGTGATGAGGCCGATGCCCCCCGATTTTTCGGTGATTACGTTTTCGTAGGTCACGGCGCTGCCCTCCGAGAGTGGATTTCGAGGCGGCCCTCCGGGGCCGCTTTTATTTTTGGACGAAGGGGAAGATAGCCCATGAGGCAGAGAAGATCACCTGGTGAGGATATCCCGGGGATATAGGGTGAAAATTCCGATCATCTGAAATCGGCCTGGTACAATAATATAAATAATAAAATGCAGGAGCAACCTGCGCTCCAACATAAAGGTCCCGTGTACCAATGAGGTCGTAGGCATCTTCACCGGCGGGGCAGGGAGGCTTCACTTCCCTCCCCGAGGCCCCGAAACCGGCCTTTTGCCCTTTTGAATAAGGTTTTCCGGGGGAAGGCGCATCCTGTTAGCACTTGATCTGGAATAGTGCTAAAGCTTGTTGACAATCCCCGGCCCATTGTCTATAAAATAGCGCCTGGAGAGCTAGAAAAAAAAACTTGAGCGCTAAAGACTCAAATTTTCCTTCATTTCAAAGGCGGCCCAAATCCTTCGGTCCGCCGAAACCCAGAGGAGAGGTAAACGAAATGGCGAAGGTGAAGACGAAAATTACGCCGCTTCAGGATCGGGTGCTGGTGCGCCGTCTCGACGATGAGGAAGAGTCGTCCGAGGGGGGAATCATCCTTCCTGATTCGGCCAAGGAAAAGCCCCAGGAGGGCGAAGTCATCGCGGTGGGCGCGGGCAAGGTCACCGATGACGGCAAGCGTCAGGCTCCCGAGCTCGGTAAGGGCGACCGGATTCTCTTTGCCAAGTACGCCGGCACGGAGGTCAAGGTCGATGGCGAGGAGCTTTTGATCATGCGCGAGGATGACGTACTGGCCGTCCTGAAGTAGCGGCCCCACCTACAAACTTTCAAGGAGAAAACCAAACAATGTCAAAGATTCTTCTCTTCGACGAAGAGGCCCGTGGAAAAATCAAGCGGGGAATCGATCAGCTGGCCGACGCGGTCAAGGTGACGCTCGGCCCGAAGGGCCGCAACGTCGTCATCGACCGGAAGTTCGGCTCTCCCTCCTCGACCAAGGACGGCGTAACGGTCGCGAAGGAAATCGAGCTCGAGGATCAGTTCGAGAACATGGGCGCCCAGATTGTCAACGAAGTCGCCTCGAAAACCTCCGACGTGGCCGGCGACGGCACCACGACGGCGACCGTACTCGCCCAGGCGATTTACCGCGAAGGCATGAAAAACGTCACGGCCGGCGCCAACCCGATCGCCCTCAAGCGCGGCATCGAGCAGGGTGTCGAGACCGTTGTCAACGAGCTCCGCAAGCTTTCAAAGCCGATCAGGGACAAGAAAGAGATCTCCCAGGTCGGCACCATCTCGGCCAACAACGATCCCACAATCGGTAACCTCATCGCCGAGGCGATGGATAAGGTGGGCAAGGACGGCGTCATCACGGTCGAGGAAGCGAAGTCGATGGAGACTTCGCTCGACATCGTCGAGGGCATGCAGTTCGACCGCGGCTATCTGAGCCCCTACTTCGTGACCAACCCCGACCGGATGGAAGCCTCCCTCGAAGAGCCTTATATCCTGATCCACGAGAAGAAAATCTCGAATATGCGCGAGATGCTCCCCCTCCTCGAGAAAATCGCCAAGACCGGAAAGCCGCTTATGATCCTGGCCGAGGACATCGAGGGCGAGGCGCTGGCTACGCTGGTGGTGAACAAGCTGCGCGGAACCCTGAACGTCGCCGGCGTTAAGGCGCCGGGCTTCGGCGACCGCCGCAAGGCGATGCTCGAGGACATCGGCATCCTCACCGGCGGGCGGATGCTGAGCGAGGACCTCGGCATCAAGCTCGAGAACGTCACCATCGACGACCTGGGCCAGTGCAAGCGCGTGACGATCGACAAGGACAACTCGACGATCGTCGAGGGCAAGGGCAAGGCCAAGGAAATCGAGGGGCGGGTGAAGCAGATCCGCAACCAGATCGAGGAGACCACGAGCGATTACGACCGCGAGAAACTCCAGGAGCGTCTGGCGAAGCTGGTGGGCGGCGTCGCGGTGATCAACGTCGGTGCCGCGACCGAAGCCGAGATGAAGGAAAAGAAAGCGCGCGTCGAGGATGCGCTCAACGCCACGCGGGCTGCGGTCGAAGAAGGCGTCGTCGTGGGCGGCGGTGTTGCGCTGGTTCGTTGCCAGAAGGCGCTTAAAAACCTCAAGCTCGAAGGCGACCGCCAGGTGGGTATCGATATCCTTTCCCGGGCGCTTGAGTCGCCTCTGCGCGAGATCGCCAACAACGCCGGTGTCGAAGGCTCCATCGTTGTTCAGAAAGTCAAGGGCGATAAAGCCAACCAAGGCTACAACGCCGAGACCGACAGCTATGGCGACCTGGTGAAGGCCGGCGTCATCGACCCGACCAAGGTGACGCGCTCGGCGCTTCAGAACGCCGCCTCGGTCTCGGGCCTGATGCTCACGACCGAGTGCATCATCACCGACAAGCCCGAAGAGAAGTCGGCGATGCCTCCAATGCCCGATCCCGGCGGCATGGGCGGCATGGGCGGCATGATGTAACGACCCGCATCATCGGGGTTCGGATGTATCGGGGGGGCGCCGGTTGGCGCCCCCCTTTTTTATCCCCGCGGGATGAGGCAAAGTAGCGCCTAACGGGAGGCGCTTCCCATCTGTCCGTAATAATCGGGGGGAGGGGGCGCTTTGCCGCAGCCATCCGGGCCGCCATCCGGACCGTAATCGAGGGACGGGCCATGAGTGAGACAAAAAAAGCCCTGCTGGTCCCTCTCTTTGTATCGCTTCTGCTTCATTTGATTCTCTTCGTGGGGCTCAGCCTCAATTTCCTCTGGCCGAAAAGCGTCTCCGCCAACAAGCCCGTATCCGTCCGCATCGTCTCGATTGATCTGCCAAAGCCGAAAGAAAACATCCCCCCCAATCCTGACAGCCGATTTATATCCGACGCCAACCGGAAAGAGAGCGGAAAGGGAAAGCCCTCCGACCGGCCGAAGCTGAGACGGGAGATAGAGGAGCGTCTGCCGGCGAGGCGTGGGGAGAATGCCCCGGAGGTCGCTACGCTGGCGCGTCCGCCTTCGGCAAAGTTTCTTCCCGAGCCCCCCCCGCCCGAGCCTACTCCGGTCGAGCCCACTCCGCCCAAGCCCGAAGTTGTGGAGCAGCCCACTCCCGAACCCGTGAAGCCCCCCGAGCCCGAGGTCGTCGAGAAGCCTGAGCCCGAACCCGTGAAGCCCCCCGAGCCCGAGGTCGTCGAGAAGCCTGAGTCGGAGCCCGTAAAGCCCCCCGAGCCCGAGGTCGTCGAGAAGCCTGAGCCCGAGCCCGTGAAGCCACCCGAGCCCGAGGTCGTCGAGCAGTCTACTCCCGAGCCCGTGAAGCCCCCCGAGCCCGAGGTCGTCGAGAAGCCTGAGCCCGAGCCGGTGAAACAGCCGGAGCCCAGGGTGGTGAAAAAGGCGAAGCCCATCCCCAGGAAACCCGTTCCTCCCCGTAAAAAGGCGGTCAGGCCGAAGAAAAGGCCCCCGAAGCGGGTGAGGGTGGCCTCTTTGCCCAAGCCAAGGCCTAAACCCAGACCAACACCCCCGAAAATTCAGAGGCGCCCACCTCCCCCAAAGCCCGCGCCCAGGCGCCGGGCGAAGCCCATACCGAAGTCAAAGCCCCCGGTGGATCCGCTTGCCATGTTCCGAAGGCAAAAAAATAGGGGCCGTCCCGATTCGAATCGACTGAAGCTCTCGGACGAGGAGGCGGATCGGATCGCCAAGGCTTCCCTCGAGAAGAGCCTCCGGGAGGAGGAGGGGGAGGCCGTTTCGCTCGACACCCGCAACTACAAATACGCGGCCTATTTCGCCCATATCAAGAAAAGAATTCAGGAGTCGTGGCACTGGCCCCCCGAGGCCCGGAAATATTTTGGAAAGCTAAAGCTCAAGTTCGTTCTTCGGGACGACGGAAAGCTTCACCGCGTTGAACTCTTGTCCTCATCGAAATACAAGATTCTGGACGACGAGGCCTTGTCGGCGATTGCGAAGGCGGCGCCGTTCCGGCGGTTTCCCCCCGCCTTCAAGCGCAAACTGTTGCCGATCGAGGCGGTGTTTTCCTACGAGAACTCCTCGAGAATCGGTTACCGCTAAAATATCTTTGTTGACAGTTTATCGAGGCGTTCCCTACCATAATGATCCGTACCGCTCTGCGTCCGCCTCTTCGGGAATGAGGTTTTTTTTGAACGGCTCCACCGATTTGAGCAAGCAAATGGAGGACTATCTGAAGAATATTTATAAGCTTCAGGAGGAGTCCTCGCCCGTCTCGACGAACGCCATCGCCGGTAAAATGGACATTTCTCCGGCATCCGTCACGAGCATGACCAAGAAACTCGGCCAGATGAAACTCCTTGCCTACAAGCGCTACAAGGGGGTCACCCT
This sequence comes from bacterium, assembly GCA_030922375.1. GTDB lineage: Bacteria > UBA8248 > UBA8248 > UBA8248 > UBA8248 > UBA8248. Next base: position 7,812 of record JAVEPB010000129.1, read on the forward strand.
GACCGGGCGCGGGGTGAAGGTGGCGCTCGAGATCATCCGGCATCACCGCCTCCTCGAGCTCTATCTGAACCAGAAGGTGGGGATGGAATGGCATAAGGTGGACGCGGAGGCGGAGGAGCTCGAGCACGTCCTGAGCGAAGAGCTTGAGGCCGCCATGGACCGTGCGCTGGACTACCCGACCATCGATCCGCACGGCGACCCCATTCCGGCGAAGGACGGGACCATCGTCAGCCCGGAGGAGACGGTTCTCACCGAACTCGAGGCGGGCCGTTCGACCGTTATTTCCCGCGTGACGCAGGAGAGTTCGGATGTTCTCCGATATCTTGGCGACCACGGAATTTTCCCCGACGTGATCGTCTCCGTCGAGGAACAGGCGCCCCTCGCCGGCACGGTGACGATAAAGGTCGAGGGGCGGACGATCGCGCTGGGGCGCGACGTGGCGCGCTGCATTTACGTTTTGGCGACGGATCGGGATAACTAATCGTCGGATTCTTTTGCGGAAGCTTCATGCCGCGATTTTTTTACTCGTATGACATAGAGGTGAACCATGCCGCCGAAAAAGAAAACGGCCAAGAAAAAAACAGCGAAGAAAAAATTCGACAACCGGTTCCGCGCCATCTACGACAAGACGGTCAAGTGGCAGGAGGCGGCCGCCGTCGATATCCTCACCCTCCCCAAGGGGGTGCAGGTGAAGATATTCAATCACGATCCGGTCATGCAGCGCATCGACATGAAGGTCAAATTTCCGAAGGGCTACGTCGAACCCGTGCACGTCCACAAGAGTTGGCATTCCATTCTCGTGACCAAGGGCCGGATGTGCGTCGCGGGCAAGGACCTGCGCCCGGGCGATTATGTGTTCGGCTGGGACCTTCCCCACGGACCCTATGAGTACCCCGACGGTTGCGAGGTGTTCGTGGTGTTCATGGGCGGCGGGACGCAGCACATCTGGGACGAGGAAAAACACCTGCGCCACAGGACGAAGTGGAGGGCCCATACCGCGGTCGGAAAGAGGGCGGTGAAGCGGGGCCAGGAGTCCCGCGCGCGCGCGCTGAGTAAGAAGACGGCCGTCAAGAAGTCGGCCGCTAAGAAAACCGCCAAGAAGAAATCCCCGAAAAGAAAAACCGCCCGGCGGTAACGGCCGCGCGGCGAAAGTTGCGCCCGGCGGCGCCGGCGGCAACGCCCGCGTCACGGACCGCCGATGGGTGTGGAGAGAGATGGAGCCTTTGCGAATCGCTGTCATCGGGGCGGGCGCCTGGGGAACTTCCCTGGCCGATTTACTCTCGGAGGTCGGTCACGAGGTCACCCTCTGGGCGATCGAGGATGATCTTTGCGCCCGCATGAAAGAGAAATGGGAGAACGATCTCTATCTCCCCGGAATCTCCCTTCACCCCACTCTCCGCTATACCTCCGACCTGGCCGAGGCCGCCTCGGTCGGCCAGGATATGCTCCTCAGCGTCGTCCCGAGCAAGTTTCTCTCCTCGGTCTGGGACCGCCTCGCGCCCTCGGTTCACGAGGAGGCCCTCATCGTCAGCGCGACGAAGGGGGTGGACGAGGAGACGCTCGCCTTGCCGACCGAGCTGATCGAGCGCCACCTCGGCGGGCGCTCCGTGGTCTGCGTCTCGGGGCCCACGTTCGCCCGCGAACTCGCCGAGCGAAAGCCCACGGCCATCGCCGCCGCCTCGAGAGACGCGGCGGCCGCGCGCCGGGTCCAGGAGGCGTTTTCGGCGTTTTGCCTGCGCGTCTACACCGGCGGCGATCCGATCGGCACCCAGCTCGGCGGCGCGCTCAAGAAGGTCATCGCCCTGGCCGCCGGCGTGGCCGACGGCATGGAGCTGGGCCACACCACCCGCGCAGCGCTCATCGTTCGCGGGCTGGCCGAGATGAGCCGGCTCGGCGCCGCGATGGGCGGGCGCCCGGAGACCCTGGCGGGCCTCGCCGGGATGGGCGACCTGGTGCTCACCTGCACGGGCGACCTCAGCCGGAACCGTACGGTGGGCCTGCGCCTCGGCCGGGGCGAGAAGCTCGATGAAATCCTCGCCTCGATGCGGGCGGTCGCCGAGGGGGTGGCGACGGCGCCCGCCGCGGTGGCGCTGGGCAAAAAGTTCGGGGCCGAGATGCCGATCTCGGCCCAGGTCCACGCCGTCCTCTTCGAGGACAAGGACCCCCGCGAGGCGCTCGGCGAGCTCATGGCCCGGCCCCTCAAAGCCGAGGGATCTTAAAGTATCCGCGCCACCCATGCTGGCGCGTTGCGCCGCCCCTGCAATGACCTCGGAGGTCACCGCTAGCGACATGGGAAGAAGTCTCGCGCAAATCCTCATCGACGATCATCTCGTTTCGGGAGAGGGCCGCCGGCCGGGCGCTGAAATCGAAATTCGAGTAGACCAGGTGCTTCTTCAGGACGCCTCGGGACCTATGGCGCTACTTCAGTTCGAGGCGATGGGCCTGAAGCGGGTCCGCCAGAAAACAGCCGTCATGTACGCCGATCATCAGACTCTTCAGATGGATTCTCTTCACAATGAGGGACACCGGTTTTTGATCGGGTTTTGCAAAAAGCACGGCATCCACTACTCAAAGCCCGGCAACGGAATCTGCCACAACGTCCACCTCGAATGCTTCGCGGTGCCGGGCGAAAGCCTGGCAGGCACCGACAGCCACACTCCCCAGGCCGGAGCGGCGGGGATGCTCGCCTTCGGCGCGGGTGGGATAGACGTGGCCGTTGCGATGGGAGGCGGTACCCTCATCCTCCCCCGCCCTGAAATCATCGAGGTCAACCTGACCGGCAAATTGAATCCCTGGTGCGCCGCCAAAGATGTCATCCTTGAGCTGCTCCGCCGGCTTACAAACTGGGGCGGCGTGGGGAAAATGTTCGAGTACACCGGAAAAGGAGTGGCGACCCTCACCTTGGCCGAGCGCTTCACCATCGCCAGCATGGGTACCGAACTCGGGCTGACAGGTTCCCTGTTCTCCAGCGATGAGCGCACAAAGGAATTTTTCGAGCGCACCGGAAGGGCAAATGAATGGAAATCGCTTTCGGCGGAGACAGACCCTGTCTATGACGGGCGAATCGATATCGACCTCTCCGATATCGAGCCGCTCATCGCCTTGCCCTCGAACCCCGACAACGTCGTACCGGTCTCCGAGGCGGCGGGCACCCCGATCGAACAGGTCGTCTCGGGAAGCTGTACGAACGGCTCCTTCTCCGATATCGCGGCCTTCGCCCAAATCCTGCGAGGCCGCAAGGTAGCCGAGGAGTTGGACGCCATCGTTTTTCCGGGTAGCCGGCAGGCGTTCGAGGACCTCGCCAGGCAGGGGCACATCGCCGACTTGCTCGCTGCGGGGGTATTGGTATCGGAGTCCACCTGCGGCTCCTGCCCTGGCTACGGCCACGTTCCAGCCCCCGGCACCAAATCGTTAAGAACCTTCAACCGCAATTTCAGGGGCAGGTCCGGATTAAGAGAAGACGCTGTCTACCTTTGCAGTACCGAGACCGCCGCCGTCTCCGCTATTCGCGGGGTCATCACAGACCCCCGGGACGAGTCGGACCCGCCGGAAGTTCTTCTTCCTTACCGCTTCGCGGCTGATCGGACCGGCGTTATCCCCCCGTCCGATGAACCGGATCGAATCGAACTCCTCAGGAGCCCGAACATCGCACCCATCCCCGCGGGGGAGCCGTTCGGGGACTCCTATGAGGGGGAGGTACTCATCAAACTTGGTGACAGCATCTCGACCGACGACATAATTCCGGCTGGAGTAGAGGCCATCACTTACCGCACCAATGCTCCCGCCTTGGCGGAATATGTTTTCAGGCGCGTGGACCCGGAATTTACCGCTCGGGCGCACAGGGCGGGTGGGGGAATCATCGTGGGCGGTGATATTTACGGCCAGGGCTCGGCCCGCGAGCAAGCCGCCCTATGCCCAATGTTGCTGGGTGTTCGGGTGGTATTGGCTAAATCCTTCGCGCGGATTCACCGGGCAAATCTCATCAACTGGGGAATACTCCCACTCCAGTTCAATGAACCATCCGAGTGGGACCGACTGGCGCAGGGTCAGCACCTTCGGTTAACCAGTCTCCGAGAAGGGCTTTCCACATCCCGACTCCGGGTGGAGAATATGACGAGTGGTCATAGTTTCGAGACAAATTGCACCCTCACCACGCGTGAGCAGGATATCATTCTTGCCGGAGGGGTCCTCGCCCACACGAAAGCGGGTACTTGATCGGCTTATGGGCCAGAGAAAAATTCCAGAAGTTTTCCACCGTGGTGGTACGAGCCGCGCGATTTTCTTTTGATCTTCCCCCTCAAAACCGGTCCATGTTAAATGAGTGTATTTTTGGAATGGCATGCCCCCATTCCGGGTCAGGCCTCAGCAATTGATGTTAATCCGGATCACCCCCGGAGCCCTCCAGGGCATGAAAAAGTAGGAAAACCGATTTTCGATCAGAAGGGAATGAGCAGGGCGGCCTCCCCCGGGCGAGCTTGTCTCAGCCGAGAGCCCCCTCCAGACAATCGAGGCTGCTGTTCCATCCCCATTCGTGGTTTTTGCGGTCTTGCTCGGTCGGGAAGCGCTCGTGAATGAGGGTGAGGCCGGTTGCGCCGCCCCTTTCGGCGAGTTCGATCGTGATGAGGGTCTCGACGCCCGCCATCTCGGGGGGGCCCTCCCAGGTCCAGGTGAACACCAGTTTCTCGGGGGGCGAGACCTCCAGGTATTCTCCAAACGAGTAGATGTCCCCGCTCTCGGGCGTCGTCATCGTGATCCGGTAGCGCCCTCCCACCCGGAGCTCCACCTCGGCGGCCGGTGATGAGCATCCCTCGGGACCCCACCACTTCATAATCTCTCCGGGCTCGGTCCAGGCGCGGAAGACCCGCTCCCTCGGCGCCTGTATCGTTCTCTCGATGCGTAGCGCCTCCCGGGCGTTCGTCTCCTGGGCGGTCATCGTTTTTCTCCTTCACGGGGTTGCGGTCTGTTTTGCCGTAAGCTCGCCGGGCATCGCCTTGAGCGCCCGCCGGGCCAGCGATCGTGGATTTTTCTCGTCGCCCACATCGCCCAGATACTCCGCCAGCGAGTCGAGAAGGTTCTGTCCAACGTGCTGGGTGAGGGGGGGTGCATCGTGTCCTCTCAAGGCTTAGATGGGGGCCCACCCGAACCCGGTCAGGTGACCGCGCAAATAACAAATCTGCCCGCTGTGGTGAAAGTTGTCGATCGTCAGCGAGCGTCCCAGGAACTCCCCTACACGGATCGTTTGATCGGGAACGATGTCGGGAATCTCCCTGTCCAGATTCTCCGGCGACATGGCGCCGAGGGCGGCGGCGGTTTTCTCGCGCACCGTCTCGGCGTAGGCCGCCAGATCTTTTTTTCTGAATTTAAGAGACCGGGCTTTTTCGGGGGTGTGGCCAATTCCGAGGTCACCGGGGGCGATATCGAGCCCGAATTTTTCGGGCCAGCCGCCCTCGGTCCATACGGCCGGGTCCCCGGTGACGTGGGCGATAGAATTGTCCTCCACGCGGTATTTATGCCACCAGAGCCATCCAGCGGGATTGCTTTCAGGGTCCGGGGATTCGTTAAGCTGCTCATCCGTCAGTCCGGAGAGGGCTATGTCCAGAAACCGCGCGTTCATATTGAGTGTCTTGAGTATTACCTCGGTCGCTTCCATTCCACGCTCCCAGAAAAAGAAAAAGGCTACATCGGAAACCAGCCCGGCCCGGTCAAATAGCCCCGCATATAGCAGATCTGTCCGCTGTGATGGGAGTAGTCGACCAGAAGAATTGCAAGGAAATCTTTTTCCTTCTGAATCATCGGAAGGGGAGGGTCAGGCACTTCGCGTTCAAGGGCTTCTGGTGAAATGGCGGATAGAACGGACAGGGTGTTCGCGCGCACCTCCCCGGCGTAGGCGAGAAGGTCCGCCTTCGAGGCGCGGAAGGTGCGCACCTGCTCCAGGGTGTTTCCGACCCCACCATCCTCGGGGCCTCCTGGGGCCGGGATGCGGTCGAACCACTTGTCCCGGGCCCAGACCGTGGAGGCGTCGCTGAACCTGGAGATGATGTTGTCCTCGGTCCGGGTCATGTGCCAGAGAAGCCAGCCGATGGGATTGGACTCCGGGTTCGGCTGTTTCAAAAGGTCATCGTCTGAGAGCCCATCCAGGGCCATTTGAACGAGAACGTCGTTTATTTCTAGCGTTTTGGCGACGGTGTCAGTTTCGCCCATGCCGGTCTCCTTTAGTGGGTTGTCGTGCGGGGGACTGTATTTACCTAACTGGTTAAGTATATAGAGTGGCGGCGTGGGGGGAGAGAAATATTTTTCCCCCATGGCCTGCGCAGGCGGTGAGTTGGACAATGCCCATTGGAATCGGCTGCCCCGGCGGGTATTCTTTTGGAACCGCCCCGCCGCCCGGCCCGCCCCTGGAAAAGAGGCCCTGAGATTGCCTTTCGTCTTTTCGCGCTTGCTGGCCTGGGCCGCCGGGCTGGCCCTCCTGCCCGCCTGCTGGGCGGTCACCCTCGCCCTCTACCGGACGGTTCCGGGGGCCTTTTTACTTTCCCCCGGTTCGGACGGCTGGTGGCTCACGCCGGAGGCCTGGGCGCTGACCGGGGGCGCCGCTCTCTATCTCCTCTGGCACCGTCTTCGCCCGCCGGAATTTCTCTACACCTTCGCCCATGAAATGACTCACCTCCTGTTCGCGCTTCTGTTCTGGAAAAAGGTGAGCCGGCTGGTGGTGGCCAAGGACAGCGGAGAGGTGGCGATGAGCGGCACGAATACTTTCATCACCCTGTCGCCTTATTTTTTCCCGCTCCTGGCGGTCATCGCGCTCGGAGTGGGAATTGCGGCCGAGTGGGCCTCCGGGGAGCCGCGCCTCCGGCTGGCGACTTCGTTCCTGACCGGGGCCGCGCTTTCGTTTCATGTCGCGATGACGCTTCGCACTCTCGCCACCTCCCAGCCGGACATCCAGCGGGGGGGGAGATTTTTCTCGTGGCCGGTGATTTACATGATCGGCGCGCTGCTGACGGGCGGGGCCGCAATCGCCGCCGTGGGAGGCGTGGGGCTTCTCGAACCGCTCTGGGAGAATCTTGTGCGCGAGAGCGCGGTGGCCTACGCCTGGAGCGCGGAGCAGGTCCGGGAATGGGTACGCGCCGGCCTCGCATGGGCGGCGCGGACATGATCGGAAAATCTTCCGTGGCTCTCCGCGCCGGGGGCCTGGTCCTGCTGATGGGGGCGGGCGGGTGCGCCTACGGATTGTCCCGCACCGCTGAGATTATAAACCCTGAGCGGTTGGCCCGGGTTCGGTCGGTGACGGTCGCGCCCTTTCGCTATCCCCACCGCTGGACGGGGCTCTTCAGAGGCATCTACAGGTCGGCGGAGATTGATCCGCCGGCCGAGGAAAAGGTGGAGCGCATCGAGGCGACTTTCCTGCCCGAGGGTGTTCTCGTGGGGCGCGGCTATGAGGTCCTGAAATGGCCGGCCGCCGCCGGAGAAATGATATGGAGGGAGGAGGCTCCGGAGGTCGGAGACAGGGCCGCCCTTCTCAAGGCGCTGACGTCGGGTGCGGAGGCGGTGCTGATGATCCGGGGCCGGAGCGAGTGCCGGGAAATCCACCACTGCATGGCCGAGGTGGAGATGATGCTGATTGACACCGAAGAGGGATCGGTTCTCTGGAAATCCCGGGCCGAGGGAGAGACCCTCGTCGGCCAGGGCAACGAGATGCTCGCGGCGGTCGAGGAAGCGCTCGCGGACCTGCCCGGGCCTCCTTGATTTCACCCGGACCTTCCTGATTTCAGATGTTCGGGTCCGCGTATCCACAATGCGCTCGGATTGTCTCTCTCATCTTTCGGATTTTTCTTATGTTTTTGGATGTAGCTAAGCCGGGCGGGGCTTTTCGCTTGTGAGTGAAAAGCTTCTTTCGTCTGTGAGTGGAGGGCCGGGAAAATGCCACACTGGCAGTCCGAATTTACGGAATTTTCCGATCCGGTCCTGAAACAGGACATTATGACAATTCCAACAAGCGACTGAATCCTTTTTCCGTTATTTTTTCAAGGACTTATGAAAATTCAATGAATGGTATGGCAATTGCTTTCTTTTTGGGCAGACACAATGCCGGTTTGAGCGGTTAAGGCGGCACGCTCATTCCGGTAGGCGGCTGGAGACGCCGATTGGCTCGGCTCTCCGCCGCCGTGCCATTATTCATTTCCCCCCGCTTCCCAGGCGGGGGGATTTTTTTATTTTGGAGTGCGGCTCGATCCGCATTTTCCCGTTTCTCACATTTTTCTAAAACTCCTTCTTACCTGAAATCTCCTCTTCCCTAGATTCCCCTCTTTGATCTATTGTTCATCTTCCGAATCACGCCGCCGCGCGGCCCGGACGCTACCGGGCGCCGTGGCGCTATCTCATTTAAATAATATGAAACCCGGAGGGAGAGAACATGGCTGGCGATAAGGTACGTCTGGCTTCGATTGGCCTGGGCTGGTGGGGCGGCATGCTGGTGGACTCGGTGAACAGGAGCGGGGCCGCCGAGGTCGTTAGCTGCTTCGCGAGGAGCGAGGACAGCCGGAAGGCGTTCGCCGAAAAATTCGGTTGCCGCCAGGCGGCGAGCCTCGACGAGTTGTTGGGCGACCCGGAGGTGGAGGGCGTCCTCATCGCCACCCCGCACTCGACCCATCCCGACATGATTTGCGACGCGGCCTCGGCGGGCAAGCACGTTTTCGTCGAAAAGCCGCTGACGCTCACCGTGGCTGAGGGGAAGCGGGGCTACGAGGCGACGCAGAAAGCGGGCGTCACCCTTCAGGTGGGCCACAACCGCCGCCGCCAGGGGGCGAACCGGCGGATTCGCGAGATGATCGACGGCGGCGAGCTGGGGATGCTCCACCAGCTCGAGGCGAATCTCTCGCTGCCGATGGGTCAGAACCCGGGGCCGGGCTGGCGCAACGACCCCAAGGAGGTTCCCACGGGCGGGCTGACCGGCCTGGGGGTTCACATGATCGACAACCTCCATTACCTGGCCGGGCCGGTGAAGCGGGTCTGCTCCTTCAGCAAACAGCTGCTCGGCGCGGGGAACATCGACGACGCCACAACGGTCGTCCTCGAGTTCGAGAGCGGACCGCTGGGCTACTTCAGCTGCTCGCTCGTTTTGCCGAAAATCTGCATGACCGCCGCCTTCGGGACCGAGGCCAGCGCCTGGGCGGACGAGGAGGGCTCGAAGCTCTACGTTCAGAAAAAAGATCAGCAGGCTCGCGAGGATGTGCCCGTGGAGGCGGGCGACGCCCTGGCGGATCAGATGGCCGAGTTCGCGCGCTGTGTTCGCGGGGGAGGCGCTCCCGAGACGGGCGGCCCCGAGGGGATCGAGGTCGTGGCGGTCCAGGAGGCCATCATCGAGAGCGCGGCGAGCGGAAAAGTGGTCGAGGTATCTCAGTACAGATAGCTGGCCGGTACAGAAAACCCGGTCGGTACAGAAAGCCCCAAGCCACGGAGGCTCCCCGTGAGCGGTAACTTCCTCGAGGTACTGCGCGTCTTCACTCGGCTGGGCTTCATTTCCTTTGGCGGGCCGACCGCGCATCTGGGTTTTTACAGGGAAGAGATCGTCAAGCGGCGGGGCTGGGTGGATGAGCGCGCCTTCGCCGACCTCGTCGGGCTCTGCCAGTCGCTCCCCGGCCCGGCCAGCAGCCAGGTCGGCTTCGCCCTCGGCATAGCCCGCTGTGGCATACCGGGCGGCCTCGCCGCCTGGCTGGGTTTCACGCTGCCCTCGGCGGCGTTGCTGGTGTTTTTCGCCATGGGGCTTCCGGCCCTCCAGGGGGCCTTCGGCGCGAGTTGGCTGGGCGGGCTCAAGATCGCCGCCGTCGCCGTCGTCGCCCGCGCGGTCTGGGGGATGGCGGGGAACCTTTGTCCGGACCGCCCCCGCGCCACCATCGCTCTCGCCGCCGCCATCGCCGCGCTCGGGGCGAGTGGCCCCGGCGTCCAGATATTCATCATCGCGGGCGGTGCGATTCTTGGCCGGCTCCTGCTTCCCCCGGGCGAGGAATCGCGCTCCGCCCCCCTTGGCCTCGCCATATCGAGGCGGACCGCCGTAATCTGTCTCGTCTCGTTTTTCATCCTGCTCGCCGGGCTTCCCGTTCTGGCGCAGATTTATCCAAATCCCGCGCTCGCCCGCTTCGACAGCTTTTACCGCACCGGCTCCCTCGTCTTCGGCGGAGGCCACGTGGTCCTCCCCCTGATTCAGGCCGAGGTGGTTCCGCCCGGCTGGGTGGATGGCGAGAGCTTCATGGCGGGCTACGGCGCGGCCCAAGCCGTCCCAGGGCCCTTGTTCACCTTCGCCGCCTACCTCGGGGCGGTCATGTCCTCGGCCCCGGCCGGCCTCTCCGGCGCGGCGATTTGTCTCGTAGGGGTGTTCTTGCCCTCATGGCTCATCGTGATCGGGGCGCTTCCGTTCTGGGACGAACTCCGCGCCCGCCCGGGGGTCCAGTCCGCCCTGCGCGGGCTGAACGCCGCCGTGGTCGGCCTCCTTCTCGCCGCCCTTTACAACCCCGTCTGGACCAGTGCCGTTCACAAGCCCGCCGATTTCGCTCTTGCCCTCGCCGCCTTCGGGCTGCTCACCTACTGGCAGTGCCCACCCTGGCTGGTGGTGTTGCTGGCCGCCGCCGCGGGATATTTTATCGGATAGGGAGCTATAGCTCCCTGTAAAGCCGAAGGGCTTCCTGCTGAGCTATAGCTCCCTGTTGAGCCGAAGGGCTTCCTGTAAAGCCGAAGGCATCCTGTCGCGGCGCGACCGCCCTGTTGAGCCGAAGGGCTCCCTGTTATGCTGATGCGCATCCTGTTGAGCCGAATACGGCTCCGCAATCATCGAACTTTTGGAGGAAACACGAAATGGCCGTCTACGGAGGTTTTCACCATGTCCACCTCGTCAGCCGCGACCCCGAAGCCTCGGCGGCGTGGTACCAGGAGGCCCTCGGCGCCGAGGTCGCGGGCCGCTCCGTGAAGAAAAACTCTCTCAGCATCACGCTGACCCTCGGCGAGGCGAGGCTCTCGGTGCGCGGGCTCCGGGCGGGCGAGGACCCGGTCCCTGACGAAACTCCCGCCGTCCTCGGCATCAACCACATCGGTCTCATGGTGGATGACATCGAGGGCGCGATTAAGCGGGTCGTCGATTGCGGCGGCGGGCTCACCGATCCCGTTCACACCGGCTCCAGCGGCAACCTCGTCGCCTTCGTCCAGACCCCCGAAGGCGTCGCGATCGAGTTTTTACAGCCCAAAAGCTGATCCGCGCCAAGGCGGCGCACTCACAAAATCACCACCGCCCGCGAGGCCGGCTTGATGGAAATTCCCGGTTAAAGCGGAACCTGGAAAAAAGAGGACGACCATGGATTTTCAGCTCTCAGGGCCCCAGCTCGCCATCCAGGAGATGGTCCGCGAGTTCGTCCGGCGCGATGTGATTCCCGTCGCACAGGAAAGAGACCGGATTCCCGACCCCGGCGAAGCCTATCCCTGGGAGCTGGTCCGGAAGGCCTCGCGCCTCGGGTTGCGGACCCTGGGCTTGCCCGAGCGCCTCGGGGGAAGGGGCGGGGATTTCCTGACCCTCCTCATCGTCTGCGAGGAGATGGCCTACGGCGATCTGGGCCTCGCCGAGAGCTTCGACACCACCCTGTCCTGGAGCCAGGTCATGTCGCGGCTCATGACCGAAGAGCAGCAGGCGCGTTTCATCCCGCCCTTCCTCGAGGACGACACTTATATGCTGGCCCAGGGCCTCACCGAGCCCGACGCCGGCTCCGACAACCTTTTGCCCAACGAAGACCCCAAATCCGGCGTCTCCACCACCGCGCGGCGCGAGGGGGACGAATGGGTCATCAACGGCCGCAAGCACTTCATCGCCAACGGCGAGATCGCCAAGCTGGTCTTCCTCACCACCCGCACCGATTCCGCCAGGAGCATCATGGAGGGGACCACCCTCTTCGCCGTCCCCGCCGGGGCGCCCGGCTTCACTACGGGCCGGGTGCACGACAAGATGGGCCAGCGCCTGGCGAACAACGCCGAGCTCATTTTCGAGGATTGCCGCGTTCCCGACGCGAACCGGATCGGCGAGGTGAACGAAGGCCTGCGGAGCCTGGGGCGGGTCAGCTTCGCCAACGTGCTGAAAACCGCGGGCACCGCCCTCGGCGTGGCGCGCGCGGCCTACGACGCCGCCCTCGGCTATTCCCGGGAGCGCGTCCAGGGCGGCCGCCCCATCATCGAGCACCAGGCCGTCGGGTCGATGCTGGCCGACATGCTGATGAAGATCGAAGCCTCCCGCAGCCTGATCTGGCGACTGGGCTGGGCCGTGGATCATCAGCCAGATTTCGACCCCAACCTCCCCCGCCTCGCGAAAGTGTTTTCCTGCGAGATGGCGGTCGAGGTATCGATAAAGGCCCTTGAGATCTTCGGCGGGGCCGGCATCATGAAGGACTCCCCGATAGAAAAAATCCACCGCGACGCCGTCACCCTCCTCCACTCGGGCGGCACCCACCAAATCCTCCGGCTCAAGGTCGCCCGCGCCCTCGCCGGGGAGGATGTGAAAGGCTGGTAGCGGGTTTGATCGGGTTTTCGTGGCCGAAGGGTGAGGGGCTGCTTGTTTGATTTCTTCTTAAGCGGATTTTTTCGGTATGGGATATCTTAGATTGGTTGGCCGTGTGTTGGCGTCTCTTTCTCTTCCCTTTGTGGGGTCGTGAAAATACCAAATGTTAAATTTTCCCTCTTCTTTTTGTGTATCCCATTTCAAGTTTGGCCACCCCAATCAACTTGTTATATGTCTTTGGGTTTGATGTTTGTATATTGAGTTGGCTCTTTCTTGCCAGGCATCCATTACTGCGCCTAACAAAAAATCACAAAGTTGGATTTGTGGTGTTTCCCTTGAACTTTTTTCTTCCACATATTTGATTGAGTTATTATTGTGGACAATTTTGATTAATTCATGGCCCAATATTTTTTCGACCACTTCGTGGGCTTTGTCATACCTTGAATGAATGGGATCCACCCATACCCGATATGTGTTTTCTCTGTTGGAAAATTTTTCAGATACCCTTTTGATTTTGTTTTCAAGAAACATTGTGAAATGTTTTCTTCTTGCCTCATCTTTGTTTTTGTGGAATTTCATATTAACGTCAGAAACTTTAATTACAATGCAATGGAATGCGAGCCAATGCCGCTTGAAAAAATAGTCAGTTAATGCCCGGTAAAAATTTTGTGCCCTGGGATTGTTCGCTTTGTTCCATTTGCATTCACCTTGATATTTGTATTGGGTTGTTAAAAATCTAAATTCCTTCCTGAAATCCCCCCGTCTTTCCCACTTCATCCAGAGGCTCCCATATCCATAGTATTCTGCGCCATGAAAGCCAGATTCGTCACAGGAAATGAGCCAATTTTGTGTTGTGAGTTTTTGGGTCATAGCTTTTTCCAAGTGATTGGGCGTGAACAGATATATTAAATAATAAATTATTACAAGGCAAGGAACTTTACTGGAAGAAGTGGTAATCTAGGGGTTTTGAAATTTTAAAGATATCCAATAACATCTATTAAGTTCACCCCCCGCCCAATAACTCGGCTCCCCATGCTAACCCTCATCGACTGGACCCTGATCTTCGCCTATCTCGCCTTCGCGGTGGCGGTCGGGGTGTGGACTTCGAAAGCCTCCTCGACGAGCATCGCTTCCTATTTCGTGGCGGACCGATCGCTCCCCTGGTGGTGGGTGGGGACGAGCATGGTGGCGACGACGTTTGCCTCGGACACCCCGCTGGTGGTGGCGGGGATCGTGGCCAACCGGGGCATCTCGGGAAACTGGTTCTGGTGGGCCTGGGCGATCGGGGCGGTCGGGGTGGCGACGTTTTTCGCCCCGCTCTGGCGGCGGGCGGGGGTGGTGACGGACGCCGAGATCATCGAGCGGCGCTACGGGCCGGGCCCCGGGAGCTGGCTCCGGGGCTTTAAGGCGATCTATTCCTCCCTCGTCGTGAACCTGATTGTGATGGGCTGGGTTTTCAGGGCGATGGGGAAGATCGCGGCCCCGTTCCTGAGGTGGGATGAAATGCTGCCGCCCGGGGTCTGGGGGGCGGTCGAGGCGGCCTGGCCCGAAATGCTGATCATGGGGACGCTGAACGAAACCGTGACGGTGGCGGCGCTGGTGCTCCTGGTGGGGATTTATTCGAGCGCGGGCGGCGTAAGGGGCGTCATGCTGACCGACCTTTTTCAGTTCGTGATCGCGCTCTTGGGCGCGGTGATGTTCGCCTGGGTGGCGGTGGCCCACGTGGGCGGCCTCTCGGGGCTGACCGGTAAGCTGACCGAGATTTACGGGGCGGCCGGGGCGGCTGACATCCTCTCCTTCACCCCGCCCGAGGGGGCCGAGTGGGCGGGCTGGCAGGTAATCCTGATCTATCTGTTCGTGGTCTGGTGGGCGCAGGGAAACGCGGACGGCGGGGGCTACATGGCCCAGCGGACGAGCGCGGCGGCCACCCCGGAGGACGCCCAGAAGGGGGTGCTCTGGTTCGCGGTCGTGAATTACGTCGTCCGGCCCTGGCCCTGGATCCTCATCGGCCTGGTCGGCCTCGTGCTCTTCCCGAAGGGGATGGACGCCCCGACGGGCAGTCTCGCGGCGCGGATCCTCGCCGACCGGGAGGCGGCCTATCCATTGCTCATGAGCCATCTGCTCCCGGCGGGGCTGCTCGGCATTTCACTGGTGGGGATGCTCGGGGCGTTCATGAGCACGGTGGACACCCACCTCAACTGGGGGACGAGCTATCTCATCAACGATATTTACGCCAGGTTCCTGCGCCCGGAAGCCAGTGCGCGGGAGGCCGTCCGCGCGAGCCGGGCGGTGGTGCTCCTCATGTCGCTGGGCTCGTTCGCGGTGGCGTCTCAAATCACCTCGATCGAGTGGGCCTGGAAGTTCAACGTCTCGCTCGGCGCGGGGCTGGGGCTGCCGGTGATCCTGCGCTGGCTCTGGTGGCGGACGACGGCCTGGACCGAGGTGGCGGGAATGGTGAGCGCGTTCGCGACGGCGATGGTCCTCAACATGGGCGAGCGGCCGCCCGAGTTCGCGGTGCTCCTGCTCTGGGAGGTGGCGGTGGGAGGTGCGGCGATGCTGGCGGCGACGCTGATCAGCCGGCCGGTGGAGCGGGAAACGCTGCGCGCCTTTTACGCGAGAGTCAGGCCGCCCGGCGCATGGGGGCCGGTCCGGGAGCCGGGCGAGTCGGCGTCGCCGGTGGGCGGGCTCCTGGTCCGGTGGGCGCTCACGAGCCTGGCCGTCTTCGCCGGGATGTTTTGCCTGGGCTCGCTGCTCATCGGCACCTGGGCGGGGGTGGCGGGCTACGCGCTTGCGCTATTCATCGCCGGCGGCGGGCTATGGATGTTTGGATGGCAGGCGCCGGGCCGGGGGGTGCCTGACCGGCGGGTCGAGGATCGGCGGGCGCTTGGCCGGGGGGCGTCTGACCGGCGGGTGAATAGTCGGCGAGGGGAGGAGAGCCCCTGAAATGAGGAATTAAATTCGGGGAATGAAATCGGGACGGGAAAAAAATCCCCCGCGCCGGCGAAAGACGCGGGGGATTTTTTTGTGTGCCGCGTAAAATCTATTCGTCCACTTCCTCGAACTCGGCCGTGTGCTCGACGATGATCCCGCGCTGAACGCTCTGGCTCGCGGGACACCCCAGGTCGTGGACCGACAGCGCGCGCTCGGCTTCCTCGCGCTTGCCCTTGGGGATTCGCACCTTGTAGTTGATCTTGATCTTGGTGATCAGCGCCATGCCGTCCACGTCCTCGATAACTCCCTCTACGTGGCCGACGAGATTGTCCGGTGAACTCGTTATCCCACGCGCATCCAGCGCGCCTCCCATATTGCCGGTGAGTCAGCCGGCGACGGCGGCGACGAGATGGTCCAGCGTCGCGGGCCGCTCCACTTCCGGTTTTGCCTTGTAGTAGTTCATGATGCCGCCGTGGATCCCGTAGGGGATCGCCTCCTCGGGGAAGGCCTCGAGGTAGGCGGTTTTCATCCCCTTCCCGGGCTCTTTCACCACCCGGGCCTTGGTGACGTGAACGACTTCTCCCATCGGTTGTCTCCTTTTCGATGAAGTGTTTTGAGGGGAGGGATCATACCACCTGCTTTTTTGGAGCGATACGGCCCAAGGAGATGATTCCGGCCGGGCGCATCTCGTCAGAGGATGACGAGTATCGTCCCCCCGACGACGAGGGCCGCCCCGACCGCGAGGCGCGAGGTGATGTTCTCGGCCTCGCGCATGATGAGCCAGCCGATCGGTATCGCCAGGAAGGGCTGGATCGAGACGATCGCCGTCACCCGGACGGCGAGGGTGTGGGTGAAGGCGAGGACGTAGCACGGGACGGCGATGGTCTGGAGGGCGGCCGAGACCAGGAGCCACCGCCACGCGTTTCCCTGAATCCGGCCTTCGGGGTCCATCCTCCACGAGATCAAAAGGGAGACGCCGAAGCCGACCCAGAGGGCAATCGAGGTCACGGCAAGGGGGTGAAGCCCCAGGGCCGCTTTTTTAAAGAAGGTGGCGGCGAGTCCCCAGAGTAGGGCTGTCGTGGCCGCGCAGGCCCAGCCGACGATTTGCCACGAGGGCGAGGTGCTTTGGCCGGTCTCGGGCCGAGCCGGGTCGGCCTGGACGATGAGGGCGATGCCTCCGAGGAGGAGAGCCAGGCCGCCGATGATGGCCGCCGTGACCGGCTCGCCGAGAAACCAGACGGCGGTCAGGGCGGTGACTATCGGGTAGCTCATCGCGAGCGGGGTGGCCCGGCACGGGCCCAGGCGGTGAATCGCGGTGTAGAAAAAAGCGCGGGCCAGGCCGACGTGGAATACGCCGGCGAGCCCGAGATAGAAGATGGTATCGGCGTTTTTCGGCACGAATTCGGCCGGGGAGATGAAGAGCAGGGAGACTATCGTGACGAACAGGGCGTTCAGCCCGGTGGCGACCGCCGTGGCCTTGAAGACGGAAGCGTCCCGGAAGGCGGTTTTCAGGGTGAAGTTGAAAACCGTCCAGGCGAGCGCGGCGGTGGCGGCGAGAAGGACCCCTGTCATGTGATCTGTAAATTCCTCAGGCCCATGGGCCGGGAAGACGGGAAAAAGGCGGGGCGCAAATAGGGACCCCGGAGTAAAGAGAGCGGGCCGGTAGCGGAGAAGAGTCTATTTGTCCGGGTTGATGGCGAGAACCGCCTGCCAATAGTCGAACATGTTCACTTTTTCATGGGCGCGCGGCGAGAGATTGTTCGCCTCGAGGAGCGCGTCCAGGTCCACCGTGGTTTCCCACCCGAATTTCTTACACACCCCGTTGATGAGGGTTTCGAACATCGCGAGGAGGGGGTTGCGGCTCTTGAAATGATTGATGAACACGATCCGTCCGCCGGGCTTGCAGACGCGGCATACCTCCGAGACGACCTTGAGCGGGTCGGGAGCGGCGCTGACAACGTAGCAGGCCGTCACGCAGTCGAAGCTGTTGTCGGGGAATTTCATGTTCTGGGCGTCCATGACCTCGAGATCGATATTGGTCAACCGGTGCTCGGCGATTTTTTCCCCCGCCTTGTCGAGCATTTTGGAGGAAATGTCGATCCCGGTGATTTTGTTGTGCCGCGGATAGAGGGGCAGGGAGAGACCCGTTCCGACTCCCACCTCAAGGAGCGTCTCGCCCGGCTTGAGGTCGAGCATCCGGACTCCGACGTCCCGGCCCTCGTGGAATACCCGTTTGAAGAAGAAGTCGTAGATGTTTCCCCAACGGTCATAAATCTTGATGACGGAATCTTGGCTCTGCACGCTGGGTTTCCTTTTTACGGGAGGGTGGAAATTTTGAACGCAAAATCGTCCGCATCAACAAGAATGGGCGAACCCCCTTGGTAAATATACTGTTTTTTCTCGTTTTTCCCAAAGAGATAAACTCCGCCCATGGGCATATTTTCGCCAATTATTAACAGGCGTCAACCTCCCCGTCAATATTAGGAATGCTCTTTCCGGGCGGGTAAATGTGCTGATTCGCCTGAGATGGTTCTGGCCATTCGTGTCCAATCAATATATCTTATTTTTCCCATATGGGACAAGAAAATCAAGGGTTCGAACCGCTCATAAGGCCCGGTGTGGGGAGCGGGGGCCGCCTTGTGGCGGCGAGCGCTGTCAAAATCGCCGATTCCCGTGGAAATCAAAGCTTTTTCGCCGGCTGAGGCCGGAAATCGCCTGAGGACGCAAACCGAGTGGAATCCTTTTTCCAGAGCTTTCCGATATGGCTGAACCTGGTGCTATTCGCGGCCGGGTTTGGCGCCGTCATCAAGGGGGCCGAGTGGTTTACCGATGGCACCGTGGGAATAGCGGACGCCACCGGTGTACCGAAGATTTTCATCGGTGCAACCATCGTCAGCCTCGCGACGACATCTCCCGAGATGAGTGTTTCCTATATCGCGGCCTTGCTTAACCGGCCCGCGACCTCTGTCGGCAACGCAGTGGGATCGACAGTTTGTAATATCGGCCTCATCCTTTCGCTGGCGGCTTTGATTCAACCGGTCAAGGTGCCCCGGACGATCGGCATGGTGCAGGGATTTTCCATGATTGCCGCCGGGGCGGCGGTCGCCGCTCTGGGGTGGGACGGCGGCCTGGGCAGATGGAACGGCCTCCTCCTGCTCGTGGGCGCCGGTGTCTATCTTTGGGTCATGTTGCGGCAGTCCGGCTGGGACAATGGTGAGCCGGCGCCCGAGACCGTCCCGAACGATTGGGGGCCAACAGTCCGGAACTTTATCGCCGGCGGAGGATGCGTCGTCGGCGGAAGCGTGTTGATCGTTCAGAACGCGGCGGTCCTCGCCCGCGCTGCGGGGGTGTCCGAGTTGGTTATCGGGCTTACGCTGGTGGCGCTGGGAACCTCACTTCCCGAATTTGTTACGGCCATATCCTCTTCCCTGCGCGGGCACGGCGACATCGCCGTGGGAAACGTCATCGGCGCCAACGTGCTCAACCTCACCCTGGTGCTCGGCGGGGCGTCGACGATACTTCCGATGGGCATCGAGCGGCAGCTTTTCGCGCTGGAGTTTCCTGTCATGGGCGTGTTAATGGCCCTCGTTGTTTTTCTGGCGGTGTCCCGGGGCAGAATCGGCCGCCGGGGAGGAGCGTTATTCTTTTCGATCTATCTGATCTACCTGGTTTTGCTCACCGTTTATTATCTGTGATCAAACTTATTTCGGTTTATCGGCTGAAATTTGGAATTTGACGGCTGAAAAGGGCATTTCATATCATGGAGGGGCTACGGGACCACCCGCCTGAAGGGAGTCCGATGAATGTTTGATATCGGCAAATCCGGTCAAATCTCCGAGACGCATTCGCTGGGCCGCTTCCTGCGCTCCTCGACGGAGTCCGCCTTCGACGCCGTCGGTTTCCGGGATCGGGAAGTCATCGAGTATGTGTGGAAAATGCTGTTGCGGTTCGTCCACGTCGATCAACTCTTCCGGCGCAGCCGGAAGTCGGGAGAGCGTCTGGAGCATGTCGTGGATTTCCTCACCGAGGCCCAGGGGATGGACAACGCCTCCGTGCGCGAGCTGAAACGGCATATGGGCGATGTGTGCCTATTCTTCGCGGGTCTCTATCCTGAAAACCTCGAACACAGAAAGAAGAATCCGGATTTTTATGTCTCCCAGGGAAAGGCGGCTTATTTTCACGTCGCCGAGATCGATGCCCTGCGGCCCTCGGCCAGCTTTTACCGGAAGCTGACGGACAAATTCGAGGAATGCGTCATGGCCCTTCACCTCGAGCGGGAGTTCATGCACGACTCGGTCTACCAGTACATCGGCCGCCAGTTTGGACTTCGGTGATTCCGGCGGAGTCCACTTCGAAACGCTCTTCGAAACCCACTTCGGAGCCATGCACGGATGAGAAACATTCTTCGCCTCTGGGGGACGTTTTTTTTCCTCCTTTTTATCGCCGCCAATGGCTTTTCCGCGGAAAGAAAGCCGGTGGAAAGGGGAAAAGTGCGGCTGCCGAAGCGGGCTGCCATCACCCCAAAGAAGCCAGTGCAAAAATCCGGCGGCGGCTCGAGCCCCGTGATCGCCGTGGTGAACGGCCGGGAGATTACTCTCGAAATGGTGGCCGATCATCTCCGGGCGTTGCCGGTCGAGGTGGGGGTGACTGCGCTGGAGAGGCGAAAGCAGTTTCTCGACCGCCTCGTTCAGACGGAGCTTATTTATCAAGAAGCTTTGCGCCGGAAACTGGATCTGTCCGAAAAGGTTCAATCGCGCCTTCGCCTGGCCCGGAGGGAGATTCTGATACAGGAGCTTGTCGACAGGCTGCCGGACTGGAGTGGGCCTCCTGGCGAGAAAGCGATGCGCCGCTATTACCGGAATAACCCGAAAAGGTTCAGGCGAAAGGCCTCGGCCCGCATCAGCATTATCGTTTTGAGGAGCGAGAAGGAAGCGCGCGAGGCTCTTGATGAATTGCGCGGAGAGGCCTCTTTCGAGGAAGTCGCGAGAAGGCGCTCGATATTCGAAACATCCGCCCGGCGTGGCGGCAAGCTCGGAGTGGTCCGGCGGGGGGAGATCGATATCAATCTCGAGAAGGCGATTTTTTCTCTTCCGATCGGAAAGGAGAGCGAGCCGATCGAGACGCCGGCGGGCTGGCAGATCGTTCGCGTATCCGAGAGAAGGGAGCCCGCCGATTTCTCCTTCGAAGAGGTCAGGGACGAGGTGCGAAACATCATTTCCAAAAGGCGCCAGGAGAGGGCCTTCAACGCGCTTCTCGATAAACTCCGGCGCGAGAGTAAAACGGTAATCTATCCCGAACGCCTCAAATGATCCGAGTGAATCAAGTCAGACACCGCCGCCGGAATTTCCGGCCGGCGAATCACACCTGACATCCCTCCTTGGAAAGTGGCGGCCGCAGGCGCTCGAAAGTGGCGGCGGGAGTCCGGAGCATTGGCCGGGGCCGGGGCTGATTTCACACCTTTTCCACAGGTTTTCCGCCGAGGTTTCCGCTGGGCTTTCCACCCCTTATCCACAACAACTTGTGGTTTGGTCCCTGATTTTCATTGACCACCCACAAGATGTTGTGATTTAATCTCCGCATAGATTATTTGAATCAACGCATCACACGCCTCCGCTATCGGGCGGGTGGGGGGGCGTGCTCTGGGGGCAGGGGAGGGGCGTAGTCTCCTCCCTCCCTCAGAGGCTTTTACCTTCCCGTTTTGTCCGGCCCGATTTGTCCAGGACACTTCCCAAAGAAACCAGCTTCGACACAAGGTTTTTCGGATTCAGGAGGCGCGATGAGCATCAAGTCCGATCGGTGGATTATCCAGATGGCTCGCGAAAAAAATATGATTGAGCCTTTCGAGGAGAATCAGGTGCGTAACGGGAAAATTTCCTACGGCGTGTCCTCGTATGGCTATGACATCAGAATCGCCGATGAATTCAAGATTTTCACGAACGTCAACTCCACCATCATCGATCCCAAGAATTTCGATGAAAAATCTTTCGTTTCGATTAAGTCCGATACCTGCATCATTCCGCCGAATTCCTTCGCCCTCGCGCGCACGGTCGAGTACTTTCGGATTCCGCGAACTGTCCTGACGGTTTGCGTGGGCAAGAGCACCTATGCGCGGTGCGGAATCATTGTGAACGTCACCCCTTTCGAGCCCGAGTGGGAGGGGTTCGTCACGATGGAAATTTCCAACACCACACCCCTTCCGGCGAAAATCTATGCGAACGAGGGAATCGCACAGGTGCTCTTCTTCGAGAGCGATGAGGTTTGCGAAACTTCCTATGCCGACAAAAAGGGGAAATACCAGAGCCAGCAGGGACTCACCCTGCCCAAGCTCTAGAGATATTTCCCCGCCTCCCCCCCTGCGCGGGGGGCAGATGGCGCCGGCCACCCTCCGAATTTTCCCGCCGCAGCTTGAGTCCGTGTAACTCGTTCATTTTAAATCGATTACTTGAATTCTCCCCCTGCTTCCCCTGTTTTCATGGGATCGATTTCTTTCCGTTTATGATCGGAGGGATGTATAATGGCCCGAGCCCTGTTTTTGGGCGGGGGCCGAATAAGAGATTGAATTGCCTTAATTTGGAGGACACATGGCACAGGAATTGACCCATCTCGACGATAAGGGCCGAGCACGGATGGTCGAGGTGGGCGAGAAGCCCGAAACCGCCCGGGAGGCAATCGCCCGGGGGCGCGTCGAGATGGAACCCGGTACGCTTCGGCTGATTATTGAGGGCGGCCTTCCGAAGGGCGATGTCCTCGGAACGGCGCGGATTGCCGGCGTCATGGCGGCGAAGGGTTGCTCCGGTCTGATTCCGATGTGCCACCCCCTGAGGTTGACCAGCGTCGAGGTGAACTTTGAGCCCGCCGAGGAGAAGGGCTCGCTCGAGGTGGAGGCCGTCGTCAGAGCGCGGGACCGCACCGGAGTGGAGATGGAGGCCTTGGCGGCCGTCAGCGTAGCGGCCTTGACGGTCTACGACATGTGTAAAGCGGTGGACAAGGAAATGACTATTTCCGCCGTCCGTCTCGTAAGAAAGACGGGCGGCAAAAGCGGGACATTCATAAGGGCAGGGGAGTAATCATATTGCCGTCTTAAATACTGCCCCTTCCGCCAGGAGGTGGGAACATGGACAAAACGGAACAAAGCTCGAGAGCGGGGCCTCTGGAATTTAGGGGAACGAAAGGGAGCCAACCGAAAAACTATCATCTCGGCGGCCGGATAATGGTAGTGGCTGTCGCCGCCATGCTCGGCGCTTTTTTGGGACTATCTCTTTATTCGACGATGAATGGCCTGCTGGCCGGAGCGTTGGTGGGCACGTTGGCCGCCCTGTGGGCGTTCGCATTCGTCACCAGACTTGTTCGGATGGGTCTGGGCGCCATCATCGGTGGCCTCGCCGGCCTGATACTGGGGATTGCCGCCGCCTTCACCGTCATGGCGATGATCGGGGATAGCGTGCCGCCGGCCTCCCGGTCCCTCGCCGGCCTTCTCATCGGCCTGATCTGCGCCTATGTGGCCAACGCCATCGGATCCGCGCACGGAAAGCGGTTCCACCTTCGCCAGGAAACGGGCTCCCTGGTTCAGAGTTCCGATAGGCCGATCGAAAAAATTCTCGATACAAGCGTCATCATCGACGGGCGGATCGCGGATATTTGCGAGGCCGGTTTCTTGGACGGGCCGCTGATCCTGCCCCAGTTCGTCCTTCACGAGCTCCAGATGATTGCCGACTCCTCGGATTCGCTCAAGCGGAACCGGGGCCGGCGCGGTCTGGACATCCTCAAGAAAATCCAGCAAAACCCGGGGCTCGACATCCGGATCGTGGAGACCGACTTCCCCAAGGTGCGCGAGGTGGACTCGAAGCTCGTGCTTCTCGCCAAGGAAACCGGCGGCAAGGTCATGACCAACGACTTTAATCTGAACAAGGTGGCCGAGCTTCAGGGGGTTTCGGTTCTGAACATCAACGAGCTCGCGAACGCGGTGAAGCCCGTTGTCTTGCCGGGCGAGGTGATGAACGTTCTCGTTTTGAAGGAGGGCAAGGAGCTCGGCCAGGGCGTCGGGTATCTTGACGACGGGACGATGGTCGTCGTTGATCAAGCCCGAGAGCACATCGGGGACAAAGTCTCCGTCTCGGTGACCAGCGTGCTTCAGACGACAGCTGGGCGAATGATCTTCTCCAAGATCAAGGACGGTTCCGGCTCGAACAGGAACGGCGCCTGAGGCGCGTGCCTCGGGCGGCCCCGCGCGGCGGAAAATTTTCGAAATGACATCGATTCCTCCGGCCGAAAAAGTGGGGGCCGTCGTGCCGGCGGCCGGGGGAGGCGAGCGCCTGCCCGGCCCGGTGGCCAAACAGTTCCGGGAACTCGGCGGGACCCCGATCCTTCACCGCACACTTTGGCGCCTCGCCGAGGAAGGCCGTGTGGGCTTCATCGCCCTGGCGCTGCCGGCCGCGGAGGTGGCGTCCTTCGAGCCTCCCGCCGGGCTGCCCGTCCCGGTCAGGCCGGTGGCCGGCGGCTCCGAGCGCCAATACTCGGTCGTGAACGGGCTCTCCGCCCTTCCGCCCGAGGCCGAGTGGGTGATAGTTCACGACGGCGCGCGTCCCCTTCTGCCGCCCGGTCTCGTTAAAGCATGCCTCGCCGGCGCCCAGGAGACCGGCGCCGCCATCGCCGCCCTGCCCGTGTCGGATACCGTCAAGCGGGCGGACGCGGGGGAGTTCGCCGAGGCCACCGTGCCTCGGGGCGATCTCTGGCTGGCCCAGACCCCCCAGGTCGCCCGCCGGGAGCTGCTCGAGCGCTCGCTCGCCCTGGCCGCCGCCGAGGGGTTTGAGGGAACGGACGAGGCCGCCCTTCTCGAGGCTGTAGGAGTTCGCGTGAAGCTGGTTCCGGGTTCCAGATTCAATTTCAAGATCACAACGCCCGAGGATCTGGCCATGGCCGAAGCCTACCTGGCTCGGGCCCAAGGCGGCGGCACAGCCGCGCCGCCGGTTGCAGGCGGCGGCACCGCCGCGCCGCCGGTTGCGGGCGCCGGCACCGCCGCGCCGCCGGTTGCGGGCGGCGGCACAGCCGCGCCGCCGGTTGCAGGCGGCGGCACCGCCGCGCCGCCGATTGGAAGAGGCCGGTGAACCGGATCGGGGTGGGCTTCGACGTTCACCGCCTCAAGACGGGGAGGCGGCTTATCCTCGGGGGGGTGGAGATTCCCTTTGAAAAAGGTCTCGCCGGCCACTCCGACGCCGATGTCCTTGCCCACGCGGTCTGCGATGCGGTTCTGGGCGCCGCCGGGCTGGGCGATATCGGTGTCCATTTTCCGGATACCGACGAGCGTTATGCCGGCGCCGACAGCATCGAACTCCTGCGCCAGGTGGTGGCGATGGCGGCCGAGCGCGGTCTCACCCCCAAAAACGTGGACACCGTCGTCATCGCCGAGCGTCCCAAGCTCGCCCCCCACACGGGCGAAATCCGGAAGCGCCTGGCCGGCGTCCTCGGGCTTGACGAGGAGTTTGTGAACGTCAAGGTCACTACAAGCGAGGGATTGGGTTTCACCGGCCGGGGCGAGGGGATGGTCGCCCACGCGGTTTGCACCCTCGGTCCGGAGTAGCCTTGACGCGACTCCATTCCGCATGACAAATTCCCGCCCTTGAGAGACTTGTCCGGACGATGATTTAAGCCGTTTTCCCCAGGTTTCGGAGCCGTTCCATTGGCCATCCAGCTCTACAACACGCTGACTCACCGCAAGGAAGTCCTCGAGACGATCGAGCCCGATCACGTGAAGATGTATGTGTGCGGGGTGACGGTGTACGACGACTGCCATCTGGGCCATGCCCGCGCGGCCATTGTCTTCGACGTGATTCGCCGCCACCTCGAGTCCAGGGGCAAGAAAGTCACCTTCGTCTGCAATTTCACCGACATTGACGACAAGATCATCGTCCGCGCCAACCGGCGGAAAATCTCGACGGGCGAGCTGACCGAGGAATTCATCCAGGAGTACTACAACGACATGGACGCTCTCGGCGTCAGGCGCGCGGACGTGGCCCCGAGGGCGACCGAGCACATCCCCGAAATGATTGAAATGATTGGCCGCCTAGAGGAAAAAGGCATCGCCTACCGGGCCGATGCCGGAGACGTTTACTACGACATTTCAAAATTCGAGGGCTACGGGAAGCTCTCCAACCGCTCCACCGAGGATCTCGAGTCGGGCTACCGCATCGAACCCGGAGAGGGAAAGAACAACCCCCTGGATTTCACCCTCTGGAAGACGGCCAAGCCGGACGAGCCTTTCTGGGAAAGTCCCTGGGGAAACGGCCGGCCGGGGTGGCATCTCGAATGCTCGGTCATGTCCAGCCGCTATCTGGGCGAGCGCTTCGATATCCACGGGGGCGGAAACGATCTTTTGTTCCCGCACCACGAGAACGAGATTGCCCAGAGCGAGGGGTGTATCGGCCACGACTGGGTCCGCTACTGGATGCACAACGGAATGGTCCACATCAATCACGAGAAAATGAGCAAGTCGAAAGGAAATTTCTTCACCATCAAGGCGATTCTCGCCGAGCATCCGGCGGAGGTGGTTCGATTCTTCCTGCTGGGGACCCACTACCGGCACCCGGTGGACTACTCCGATCAGGTGATGCAGGAAGCGCGAAAGGGCCTCGATCGTCTCTACAACTCGATCCTCCGCCTCCGGCAGTTCTCCTCCGGCGATGCCGGGGGGCTCAGGGAGAAAATGGAGGCCGCGGTCGGAAAGTTCCGCGAGAGCTTCACCGAGGCGATGGACGATGACTTCAACACCGCCCGGGCGATGGGCCACCTGTTCGACTTCATGCGGGAGTCCAACGCGGTCCTCCAGGAGGGGGGGTGGCACATTCCCGAGGAGGCGGCCCGGCCCGCGCTCGATGCGTATGCGCAGGCGGGGGAGGTGCTGGGTCTCTTCCGGATGGACCCGGATGAGTGGTTCCGCCAGCCCCGGCGGGGAGAGGGCGAAGGCGCAGCCGAGGATGCCGCCGAGGATGGAAACGGAAATCTTTCCGACCGGGATATCGACGGCCTCATTAAGAAAAGGAACGAGGCCAGGGGAGCGAAGGATTTCTCGGAGGCCGACCGCATACGGGACGAACTCACCTCGGCGGGTATTCTCCTTGAGGACGGCCCCTCGGGCACGATTTGGAAACGAAGGCCCTGACGCGTGGCCAAAAAAAAGGGCCGCGAGTTCATATGCGGCGTTCACGCCGTCCAGGCGGCTTTGGAGCGAGGGCCTGGGCGGGTCAAGCGCCTTTTTATCGCGCCGGGCCGAAAGGGACAGCCCGGGTTCCAGGCGCGCCGGGTGGCCGAGCGGGAGCGGATTCTCGTTGAGGAATGTCCCGCCGGCGGTCTCGATGAGCTGGCCGGAAGCCGTCAGCACCAGGGACTGGTCGCCGAGGTTCACCCCACTCCGATATTGGGGCTCGATGCCTTTTTGGAGGGTTTGCCACCCGAAAAGCCGCCGATTCTGCTCCTGGACGGTATTCAGGACCCGCGCAACCTGGGGGCGATTCTCAGGACGGCGGCGGCGCTCGGGGCGGGCGGGGCGGTTTGGCCCAAGGACTCGGCCGCGAATTTAAGCCCCACGGTGGCAAAGGCCGCCGCCGGGGCCATCGAGGCCCTCCCCCTGGCCCGGGTGACGAACATGGCCCGGGCCGTTTCGGCGGTAAAGGAGGCCGGATACTGGGCCGTTGCGGCCGACCCGGAGAGTGATACCGCCCTCGGCGGGGGGACCGGACTGCCCCGGCCAGCAGCGCTGGTCCTGGGCGGGGAGGGAAAGGGCGTCCGGCGGCTGGTGCGAAAAAATTGCGATATCGGGGTGCGAATCCCTCTTTCGGGGGGTATAGTGTCATCCTTGAATGTATCGATAGCCGCTGGGATTCTGCTCTTTGAAATCATTTCCCGGCCCTGGGCGGCTGACCCGGACCGGGGCGCCCGGAAAACGTGAAATCCGATTGCGCAAAGGCTTGACATGCAGGGAAGTTAGCCCTATTTTAACGCGCCTTTGCTGGCTGGCGTAGCTCAGCGGTAGAGCGGCTGATTTGTAATCAGCGGGTCGGAGGTTCGATTCCTCTCGCCAGCTCCATTACTATGGAGCGCGAAGGGGCCTTCGCGGATGTATGAAGATATAGGTCTGGGGAGGTTCCCGAGTGGTCAAAGGGACCAGACTGTAAATCTGATGGCTCAGCCTTCGGAGGTTCGAATCCTCCCCTCCCCACCATATTTTTTATTGGCGGTCGTGGATTTCGGCATGATGGCTTGGGCGGGAATAGCTCAGTTGGTAGAGCATCAGCCTTCCAAGCTGAGGGTCGCGGGTTCGAGTCCCGTTTCCCGCTCCAGATTATACGGGGCGGTACTTTTCGAAACCGGGCGGTTCGGCTTAATCTGAGGTTCGGCTTTATCTTGGAAGAATGTGTTTTGACGGCGGGGCCGGCCCAGCCAGCCGCGTTGTCCATTTATCGGGAGTTTCATTCAGCAGGTTTTGATCCGGGTTTGAGGAGCATGCCCACGTAGCTCAGTAGGTAGAGCACTTCCTTGGTAAGGAAGAGGTCACCGGTTCAAGTCCGGTCGTGGGCTCCACCACCGCGGCGCGGACAAGCCTGAATTTTTTCACTTCCTTGAATTGGAGTTAGAGAAGCCATGGCGAAGGCGAAGTTTGAGCGGACAAAGCCGCACGTGAACGTAGGGACGATCGGACACGTTGACCATGGTAAGACAACGCTGACGGCGGCGATCACGAAGCGTCTTGCCGAGTCGGGCGGCGCCGAGGAGGTGGCGTTCGACGAGATAGACAAGGCTCCCGAGGAGCGCGAGCGCGGGATAACGATAGCGACGGCGCACGTCGAGTACGAGACGGGTAACCGCCACTATGCGCACGTGGATTGTCCGGGACACGCCGACTACGTGAAGAACATGATCACGGGCGCGGCGCAGATGGACGGAGCGATCCTGGTGGTCTCGGCCGCCGACGGCCCGATGCCCCAGACGAGGGAGCACATCCTGCTTGCGCGTCAGGTGGGGGTTCCGAGCATCGTTGTCTACATGAACAAGGTTGACATGGTCGACGACGAGGAGTTGCTGGACCTGGTTGAGCTCGAGGTCAGGGAGTTGCTCTCGGACTACGATTTTCCGGGCGACGACATCCCGGTTGTGCGCGGCTCGGCGCTCCAGGCGCTCGAGGGCACGGCGCCCGAGAGCGTGGACGAGTTGATGACGGAGGTTGACGAATATATTCCCGAGCCGGTTAGGGACGTGGACAAGCCGTTCCTGATGCCGGTCGAGGACGTGTTCTCGATCTCAGGCCGGGGGACGGTGGCGACGGGCCGGGTCGATCGGGGGATCATCAACGTTGGCGACGACGTTGAGATCGGGGGGATCAACGATACGGCCAAGACGGTGGCGCCGGGCGTGGAGATGTTCCGCAAGCTTCTGGACCAGGGCCAGGCGGGCGACAACGTCGGGATACTGCTCCGGGGCACGAAGAAAGACGAGATCGAGCGGGGCCAGGTGCTGGCGGCTCCGGGCTCGATCAAGCCGGCAACGCAGTTCAAGTGCGAGGTCTA
>JAVEPB010000130.1 GCA_030922375.1 bacterium
CCGGGCGGGATACTTTTTCCCGGCGGTACGTGGGAGCGCCGGATCGCCGAGGCGCCCGACGGTCTTCAAGGCTACCTCGACTCGGATTTCCCCCTGGGCCGGTTCGGCCGCCCCGAGGAGGTCTCATCGGTCGCCGTCCTGATGTCGAGCCCTCGGGCGAGTCTCGTCCACGGCGCCTGCTGGACGGTGGACGGCTGCCAGAGCCGATCGAATATTTAGGCCATTTTCTTTCGTATAAAGGATTCGAAATGGACTTCATGTTAGAGGACAAAGTCGCCATGATCTCGGGCGGCAGCAAGGGGATTGGATTCAAAATCGCCCGCGATCTGGCCGGGGAGGGGTGCCACGTCGCTATTAGCGGCCGCACCCAGTCCGACCTCGACGAGGCTTCGGGGGCGATCGCCGCGCTGGGCCGGGGCCGCGCGCTCGCCTTTCGCGGGGACATGACCCGCAAGGAGGATTGTGAGGGATTCATAAAAGCGGCTGTGGATGAATTCGGCGGGGTGGATATTTTGGTGAACAACGTCGGGGGCAGCGACCCGAAAACCCTGCTCGAGACCGACGACGAAGACTGGGCGACCGCCTTCGATTTCAATCTCCATAACGCCGTCCGCCTCTCGCGGCTCGTGATTCCCGAGATGAAAAAGCGCGGCGGGGGCTCCATCCTCAACATCGCCTCCATCGCCGGCCGCGAATCGGGCTCAGCGATGACCTACAACGCGTCGAAGGCGGCGATGATCAGCTTCTCGAAGGCGCTGGCGCAGCAGGTCGCCAAGGACAACATCCGCGTCAATTCGCTCGCGCCGGGCAGCGTCCTATTCCCCGGCGGGGTGTGGGAGCGGCGGATCGCCGCCTCGCCCGACGGCCTCAAGGGCTGGATGGAGTCGGCGATGCCGTTCGGGCGTTTCGGGCGCCCCGAGGAAATTTCCTCGGTCGCCACCTTCATGGTCAGCCCCCGGGCCAGCCTGGTGCACGGCGCCTGCTGGGCGGTGGACGGCTGCCAGAGCCGCTCGAACATATAGCCGCCCCTTCGCGCCGCCTCAGTCGACTTGGTCTTCGCCTATGAAAATAAAGGAGTTATCCGTCTCGGCCGGGGGCGCTTCGGGCTCTTCGGCGGGGGGCGCTTCCTCCTTCACATCAGGAGGGGTCTCCCTCTCTTCGGGTGATTTCTCCTCGGGTTCTCCTGTTTGATCGAGATCGACATTTTCGCCTTCCCCGGTGGGCGCCTCCTCAGCGGCGGGTTCCGCCTCGGGCGCGGTTTTGGCGCCGGGGGCATCCCCTGTGCCGGGGGCATCCCCGGTTTCTTTTTCGGCCCCGGATGGTCTTTCCCTTGATTCGGGGCGATTTTCTTTATCGCCTGAGGCGGTTTCAGAGGGTAGCTCTCCGAGCTCTTCCGGTTTTTCATCCCCGCGGTCGGGACGCTCCTCCTCCGAGACACTTTCCTCGGTTTCTGGCTGCTCCGGCCGGGGCTCGGGGTTTTTCTCCTCGTCCTCGAGAATCTCCCTTATGGCCTGTTCTATTCTGGCCTTATCGGAAATCTCTTTCGCGGCTTCTTCCTCGGCGGCCCTCTCGGCAGCCGCTTTCCTCTGGGCTTCTTCCTCTGCGGCCCGCTCGGCAGCCGCTTTCCTCTGGGCTTCTTCCTCGGCGGCCCGCTCGGCAGCCGCCTTCCTCTGGGCTTCTTCCTCTGCGGCCCGCTCGGCAGCCGCTTTCCTCTGGGCTTTTTCCTCGGCGGCCCTCTCGGTGAGGGCTTTTTCGGCGGGAATCTTCAATGGCGTCTCGATTTGTTTCTCCACCGCGGGCTCGCCGGTCGCTTTCTCGGTCTCGATCTCTCCGGTGGGTTTCTCGGGAGGAATTTCGGTCTTTGCGGGATGGTCCTCGGGAAGGCCGATGCTCTCCTTGGTGACCTCCGTTTCCTCGCCGCTCTCCCGGCCCCCTTGGGGGGGGGGCGCTCTCCTGGGGTTCCTCCGGTTTCCGGGTTTCCGCCGGAGAAGCCTCCGGGGCCTCTTTTTCCGGCTTTGCGGTTCCCGCATTTTCCTCCGGTGCTTCGGATGTGGATTCGGGTTTTTTCCCGGATTTCCGCTCGGGTTCTTTTTCGGCCGGGCCTGGCGCTTTCGCCTCGGGAGAGAATGTTTTCTCCTCTGGCGGTTTGGCCCCGGAAGGTGATTCCCGTTCTTCGGTAATTTTTTTCGCATCGGCGCCGGCGGGCGATCCCTTTTTCATCAAATATTCTCTGAGGGCCTTCTCCGCTTCGCTCTCCTTCGATTTCTCTTCCTCCGGGGGAGGGGGTACGAGGGCGTTCGTGATCACATAGACGATCAGGCCGTCCTTCGCCTGAGCCTTGACGAGACTCGAGTCCTTCGTGATTCGGACGAGTTTTCCCTCCACCGATTCGACGGTGGGAATCTTTCCCTGAATCAGGGTCTGGAGGGACATATGGAGCAGTTTTTGGCGGTTGCATTTATAGATGAGAACCTTATTCCGGATGTCGTCCCCTATTTTCTCGCCCGAGATCTTTCCCTCGAGAAAGAGGTCGAGCAATTCGATGATTTGCTTGGCCCCGGTTTCTATCAGGCAAAAAACGTGAAGCTGTCTTTCCGGACTTCCCCGTGCTTGTAGGGGCGAAAATCGAGGGTCCTGGAGTGGCTTTTCGCGGGAAGGAGCAGCAATAGAGCCAGGATGGCTGTAAAAACGATTGCCAGTTTCATTGTGAGAGGTTCTTCAGGAGGCGCGGCCGGCGGGCTCTTTTACCCGGACGAGCCACTGCTGCTTCAGCGTGCTTTTCACGACGCGGGGCAGGCTGAATCCCACTGGAGCCATCTTCGGCTCGCGGAGAGGGGGAGTAAGTCGTGCCTCTTTCAGGGGAAGGCCGGCGATTTCGATTTTGGACAGGTCGGTCTGACCCCAGCCGATCTCCTCGGCCGCCGCGAGGGTCCTCAAGCGGCCGGGATCGAGCCCCGCCGCCTCGCAGGCCACGCGGTCGAGTGCGACAGGGTCGGCGCTGGCCATCAAAAGACCCATCCGCCGGGGACGGCCCGCTCCCGGGCCCTGGCCCTCCATCGCCAGAACCGCGTCGAGGATCGAGAAACGGGGGCCTACGAGCCGTGCGGTCTCGGCGATCATGAGCGGAAAATATTCCTGGTAGTTTCCCGCCTTGAAGTGCCACCAAGCCTTTCGCTTGCCCGCCACGCAGCCGAAGAGGTTTTTCACCGCACCCGTCATGTACATCTGGCTGTGGGTTTTCAGCTTGGGAAGGTTGATGAGCGCCTCGGCGCTGGCCGCCTCGCGGGCGATATGAAAATGACGGAAGACGGTGCCCTCCGTATTCGGAACCTTGACGGCGCGGGTAAAGGGGGTGGGCGCCGCGTTTTCCTCGGCGCACACGGCGGCGAGCCCCGAGGTGCGCATGGCGCTCCCGAAACTTCCCCAGGCGGGGCTGTCGCCGACAGAGATCGAGGTCGGCCGGACCGAGGCGCGAAGGGCACGGATGACGGCGCGGAGCACCGCGGGATGGGTGGTGACGGCGCTCCCGGGAGGGGCGCCCTTGAGCAGGTTTGGTTTGAGGAGAAGGTGCTTTCCGGGTGGGAGGTGAGCCACTGCGCCACCCATCAGATCAAGAAGACGGTTGACGGACTCTTCGACGCGGCCGCTGTCGTAGTCCTCGCACCGAACGATGGCGACGCGGCTCAACCCTTGTCTCCCATCGGAAGCCTCCGCCTACCCTTTTTTGATCGTTTCGATTTTCTCGTCGCGCTCTTTTTCGAGGGCCTCGCGCGTTTCGATGTGTTTCTTACGTGCCTCGTCGAGAGGGACCTGGGCCTCGGGCGGAAGCTGGGCGCGGACCGCCTCCAGCGGGGTGCCGCCTGTGAGCTTCATCATTTCCTGCTGGAAGAGAACTTCGCGTTCGGCGATTTTTCCCTCATAGATTTTTTTGGTTTCCTCGATCAGATCGCGCTGCTCGGGAGAGAGTTTCTTCATCTCCTCGCGCGCCTGATCACCGATGGCCGAGGTTTTTTCCATCGCTATTTCAAGGGCGCTTTTCATGGTTTCATCCTCCCCGGAGCGGCGCATCGGCTTCTTGCCGCCCGCTCCGCATGGCGGTTATCCCGCTATATGTCTTTCCAAGGATTTTAGGGGCGCCCCGAGGAGGGGTCAATGGGGCAAGTGGGCCGCGATTCGCCCCGGTGAGGGCCCGGACAGCTTCACCCCTGAATTCGGGCGGGAGGGGTCCGGCCCGGCAGGGTCCGGCCCGGCGATTTTTCCTGTATAAAGGGGCGAAACGCCCGGCCGAGACCAATCCAATAGCCACGCGCCCAGACCGCTTTGTCCGCATCGCCGGTGGTCCGTTGAACCGGAAGACTGGCAGTCCGGTGGACCCGCGGTCCGGAGAACCCACGGTCCGGAGGAAACCATGCACGAACCTGTATATCAGGATGTCGTCGATGCCGCCGGGCGGATCGCGGCCTATCTGCCCGAAACCCCGTTTCACGAGATACCGCCGCTCTCCGAGAAATTCGGCTGCCACTATTTTCTCAAGTTCGAGTCCATGCAACCCGTCGGGGCCTTCAAGGTGCGAGGCGGGGTGAATCTCGTCTCGCGGCTCTCGGAGAAGGAACGTGCGCGGGGGCTGATCACCGCTTCGACCGGAAACCACGGCGCCTCGATCGCCTGGGCCTCGCGGGCCTTCGGGGTGCGCGCCACCGTTGCCGCCCCCGAGGGCTCGAACCCCGACAAACTCGCCGCCATCCGCCGAATGGGGGCCGAGGTCGTCCTGCACGGAAGCGACTTCGACGAGGCCCGCGAGTGGTGCGAGGCTGAGGCGGAGAGGAGCGGCATGCGCTACGTCCACTCGGCCAACGAGCCCCACCTCATCGCGGGGGTGGGAACGGCGGCGCTCGAGTGCTTCGGGGCAGAGCCAGACATCGACGTGCTCATCGTTCCCGTCGGGGGCGGGAGCGGGGCCGCCGGAGCCGCTCTCGTAGCGAAAACGCGCAGGCCGGGCGTCCACGTCGTCGGCGTCCAGGCCGAACGCGCGCCGGCGGTCCACCAGAGTCTCTTGGCGGGGGAGATGCGCTCCCATCCCTCCTCGGCGACTTTCGCCGACGGCCTGGCGACGCGGGTTCCCTTCGAATTGACCTTCGGGATGATGCGCCGCCTCGTGGACGAGACCCTTCTCGTCTCCGAGGAGGAGATGTGCGAGGCGATTCGCCTGTTGGTTTCAGAGGTGTGTGTGATCGCCGAGGGGGCGGGGGCGGCCCCGACCGCCGCAGCGGCGAAGATGAATTTGAGGGGCAAGAAGGTGGCGGCGATGGTGAGCGGGCGCAATCTCACGGCGGAGCATCTCCGCCTCATCCTCTCGGGCGGGGTGCCGATGCCATGAACGACGGCCGGCCGAAGCCCGCGCGCACCTACCGGCTGAATGCCGCGAAATCGCCACCGGGAGAAAAAGAGGTCCCTGACGGCGGCTCCGGCAGGACGGGCGGTGGCTTTGCCACCGCCACCCTTTGTGTCGAGGTGGCGGTGAACGTCCCCCGGCTCGGGCCGTTGACCTACCGCGTCCCGGAGGAGCTGGCGGGAGCGCTCATCCCCGGTGTGCGCGTCATGGTCCCCCTCGGGCGGCGGCGGATGACGGGCTACGTCGTCTCGCCCCCCGCGCCTCTTCAAGGGGAGGGTCCCGGCCCGGCGTCGCTCAAGGATGTCATTCGCCTCCTCGACGAGGAGCCCGTCCTCACCGGGGAGATGATCGCGCTCACCCGGTGGGTCGCGGATTACTACTGCTGCGGCTGGGGCGAGGCGATTCGAGCCGCCTTGCCCGGCGTCGGGGAGCGCAAGAGTGTCGAGCGGGTCCGCCTGACCGAGGCGGGACGGAGTGAGGCTGCCCTCGAAGCGTCGGGGCTGGGCCTCCCGGGGCTGGGGGGAGAGAAGGACGCTCCCCTCCGGGCACGAGTGCTGGCCGCCCTCAAGGCGCGGCCCCGGCGGCTCGACCAGCTGGCCGCGGCCGCGGGCCGCGGCGCGCGGCAGGAGGCCGGGCGGCTCATCGACGAGGGTCTCGCCGAGAAAGTCTCGGCCGAGGAGGGCGGCTCCGCGCCGAGGGTGGTGCGCTGGGTCCGGCTCGTGGAGATGCCGGAGGGGGCCCTGGGCGAAAATCTCGATTCACGTGCCCCGAGGCAGGCCGCCGTCCTACAGCTCATTGAAAATACTGAAGATAAACGAATCATGCTCCGCGAGCTCGAGCGCCTCTCGCCCGGCGCGCGGGGGGCCTGCGCCGGGATGGCGAAAAAGGGCTGGGTGATTTTGGAGGACGGCCCCCCTCCCGACCCCTCCACTGACGATGCTCCCGCCGGGCACATCCCCGCCGGGGCCATCCGCCCCCCGGAGGGGGTCGAACTCACCCCGGCCCAGCGGACCGCCTTCGACGCCGTCGCCGCCGGCATCAGGACTCAAACCTACTCCGTCACCCTCCTCCACGGCGTCACCGGTAGCGGCAAGACCGAGGTCTACCTCCGCCTCGCCCAGGAAGCTCTCGACGCCGGGCGGGGCGCGCTCATTCTCGTCCCCGAGATCGGCCTCACGCCCCAACTTCTCGGGCGGTTCCAGTCCCGTTTCGGCGGCCACGTCGCCTGCCTCCACAGCGCATATCCTGAGCGCAAACGCGCCGCCGAGTGGCGGCGGGTCCGGAGCGGAGAGGCCCCGGTCGTCATCGGCACCCGCTCGGCCGTCTACGCCCCGCTCCCCGATATCGGTTTCATCGCCGTGGACGAGGAGCACGACGCCTCCTACAAACAGGACGATGCCCCGCGCTACAACGCCCGCGACACCGCCATCGTCCGCGCACGCCGGGCGGGCGTGCCCATCGTCCTCGGCTCGGCCACCCCCTCGCTCGAGAGCTACTCGCGCGCGGCGGCGGGCGCCTACCGGCTCATGACGCTTCCGGCCCGGCCCGGCGGCCGGCCCCTGCCCGAGGTCCGCCTCGTCGATCTCCGCCGCGAGCGGGGGGGGGACCCCAAGGCCCCGCCCCTTCTGAGCAAGCAACTCGCCGGCGCGATTCACGAGCGGTTGGAGCGCGGGGAGCAGTGCCTTCTGTTCCTGAACCGCCGGGGCTTTTCCTCGGTCATCCTCTGCCGCGACTGCGGGGCCTCGGCCGAGTGCCAGAACTGCTCGGTCCCGCTCACCTTTCACCTGAACGCAGGGGGCGGGGCCGGGCGGCTCCAGTGCCACCTCTGCGACCTCTCGATGCCTCCTCCCACCACCTGCCCCCACTGCGGGAGCGGGCGCGTCGCCTACTTCGGCCTCGGCACCGAGCGGGTCGAGGAGGCCGTCCGGGCGCGGTTCCCCCGGGCCCGCGTCCGGCGGATGGACCGCGACACCGTGCGCCGCTCGGGGGCCTACGACGAAATTCTGGGGGCGGTCAGAAAAGGCGAGGTGGATATTTTGATCGGAACCCAGATGGTGGCGAAGGGCCACGACTTTCCGCGCATGACGCTGGTCGGCGTCATCCTCGCCGATGTCGGGCTCCACCTCCCCGATTTCCGCGCCGGGGAGCGGACCTTTCAGCTTTTAACCCAGGTCGCGGGTCGGGCCGGGCGGGCAGACCTACCGGGCGAGGTGATCGTCCAGACCTTCCGGCCAGGGCACTACGCCGTCACCTGCGCCAGGGAGCACGACTACGCCGCGTTTTACGAGATTGAATCGCGGGCCCGGCGCGAGACGGGCTACCCTCCCTACCGGCGGCTCGCGCGGCTCCGCTTCGAGGCGCGACAGTCCTCGGTCGCAGCCTCCGCCGGTGCCTGGACCCGGAATTTCATGGAAAAAAACGGCGCATTGCCCAGTACCAGGAGCCACGGCGGGGACGCCGAGCTCGTATTCCTCGGCCCCGCCCCCGCCATGCTCGCCCGCGTCCGGGGGATTCACCGCCACCACATGCTCCTCAAGTCCACCACCGCCCGGAGGCTCTCGGAGGCGCTTCGCGCGCTGGATGAGGAATTCCACAACCAGAAGAATTTCGGGAGCGTGCATCTGATTATTGACGTTAATCCGCAGAGTTTGCTCTGAGTTAAAGAATCAAAATCGATTGAATTGGAACGGTATGTTAACTTTAGTGACCCTTAATCTTCAGTAATGGAAAGTTCTTAAAAAAGGAAATTCTCATGCCTGACAAACCCATAAAAGTCGCCATCGTCGGTCTTGGCTGGTGGGCGACGCCGATCGGAAACGGGGCGCGCCGGAGCGACGCGCTCGAGCTGGCGGCCTGCTACACGCGGAACGAGGAAAAGAGAAAAGCTTACGCTGAAGACTACGGCTGCGCCCCTGCGGAGAGCTTTGAGGCGATTCTGGAGGACGATTCGATCGAGGGCGTTCTGCTCACGACGCCGAACACCGCCCACGCCGATCAGATTATCGCGGCCATGCGCGCCGGAAAACACGTCTGGGTCGAAAAACCGATCACGAACACGCTGGCCGAGGCCCCCGGCGTCCTCGCGGCCTGGCGGGAGGCGGGGCTGACGCTCGCGGTCGGTCACTGCTACCGCCGCTCGGCGGGCCACCGGACGATGAAAAAAATGATCGAGGACGGGACGCTGGGCCGGCCCCTCTGGGCCGAGGCGGCGTTCACGAATCCGGCCGGTCAGAATTTCACCCCGGACCGGTGGCGCTACTTCAAGAGCGAGTGCCCGGGCGGGCCGCTCATGCAGATGGGGATCCATCACTGCGACACGCTCCAGTATCTTCTGGGCCGGCCCACTCGCGTTACCGGGCTGCACCAGCACCTGGCGACCCCCGCCGAGATCGACGACGTGTCGATGACGCTCTACGAGCACGAGAGCGGGGCCGTCTCGAACGTGACGACCTGCTTCACCTCGCCCGATATTTTCTCGATGAAGCTCCACGGCACCGAGGCGGCGGTCCATCTTGAGATGATCAGGGAGAACATCGTTTTCGCCGAGCGGACGAACGAGGAGACCATCCTCAAGATCGAGAAAAAGGGGGAGGCGGGCTGGACGGATGTGCCGCTTCCCTCGATGACGGACATGGTGCAGGACGAACTCGAGGAGTTCGCCTCTTGCGTGCGGAGCGGTACCTCCCCCGAGACGGGGCCGGCCGAGGGCGTCTATGCGCTGGCGATGGTGGAGGGCTCGGTGCGCTCGGCGGAGGAGGGGAGGCCGCTCGAGATGGCGGCGCTTCTCGATGGCATCGAGATTTAGGACGCTTTTTTTCGCGTCGGCCGCACTCGCGGTGACTTTGTGCGCGAGTGGACTCTTTTCCTCCGGCGCCGATGCGGCGACTAAAGAACCCGAGGGGGGCGTTTTCCCCGGCGAGGAAAGCCGCCTTCCCGGCGAGGAGGAGCGCAAGGCGCTCGGCCTTATTTTCAGAGAGGCGGACCTGTTTCTCGCACCCCACCTCCTGGCTGCCGCCGGGGGCGGGGCCGTGAGAGGTGGTGGCGGCGTATCAACACCCCCTGCCGGAGGCAGCGGTGGCGCCGTCAGGGTTTTTCTGGCGCTCAAGAATCCCAAGAATTTTTCATCGAAAAAAACGGCGGAGGGCGCGCCTCGCCCGCCGATGGATTTTCTCGGCTGGGGGCTGACGGCTGTCCGGGGAGAAATTCTTTCGGCGGCGGGTTTCGGGCCCTCGGGCCGGTTCCGGGGCGGGGCGGCCAGTCCACGGGGGCGGATGCCCGCCGCTCTGAGCAAACTTCTCGCCTCGCTGGTGAGAAGGTGGCCGGGTCCGGCGGCTGAGCGCCTCAGCGCCTACGCCGAGATCGACCCGAAGCGGGCGGCGGGGCTCGGGCTCGAGGTCTGGCTACGGATTTTCGAGCGCTTCGGCGAGGTGCACCGGGCCGCGAAGGACGGCGTCCGGCGGCCCCCGGCGCGGACGGTGCCCGGTCTTCCGGGGCCCGCGGCGGCGGTCAAGATATTGTTGGCGATACTCGTCATCATGATCGTCAGCCTGTTCAACGTGGGCCTCACGCGCCAGCGCCGGCGGCGGATGCGCGAGGAGATGGCCCGCAAATTCGACAAGGGGGGAGTGAAATGGAAGGTTTGAGCGGGGGTGCTACCTCACGGGATACTTCTAGCGTGCGCTTAGGCCGCAAGCCTTAGGCTTTTTGGCGGTCGAGAGCGGCCCGCTCGAGAACGACGCCGATTCGCTTGACGAGGACGGGAAGGTTGAACGGTTTCACGACAAAGTCCTTCGCGCCGGCCATGACGCACTCCTTGATGGTCTCGGGGGTGCCGGAACTGCTGAGGATCATGGTGTGGGGGACGGTGTCGTTGTTTTTTTTGAGGCGGCCGAGGATTTCTAGGGCGCCGATATCGGGCAGTGCGAGTTCGAGGATGGCGAGGTCGAAATACTCGCCGCGAATGGCGTCGAGGGCCTCCTGGCCGCTGGCGACCTTAATCACGTCGTGGCTGGAGCGGCGGAGGGAGAGGTCGAGGAGTTCCCTCAACGTCTCGTCGTGATCGGCCACCAGGATTTGGGCCCGAAAATCTGTCTCGCCGCTCATCGCGCGCTCCTTTTTCCCAAAATTTCACCTTCTTTAAAATTGGGGCGTGGGGTGATTGGTGTAGCCCGACATTGAACCGAACGCAACTGGCCCCGGGCGCCACATCCTCCGGTTTTCGTATAATCCACTCCCAAACTAAATTTAGGTGAATTCCCCGCTCCGGGCTGTGAGCCAGCTCACTTTTATTCCCTAAAGAGCGATATGGGCGCCGGAGCGTCGAGTGGCCGGTGGAGGCGTAAGTATTTGATGTTAAATGTGAAATAAAACAATGATCATCGATGAGGCCCCCGGGAGAGGGTGCCGAGGCAAGGGGACTTGCCGAGGGGGGGCATGACCTGCCCCCGTTAGTGATACCACCTTCTCTTAGAGTTCTGGAACCATGGCCGCAGGGCGAAGCGGAGCGAAGCCCGGAGGCCATGGTTCTTTCGTCTCAGGTGCCGGCGGACGATATCCTAATGAACTATGTGGCCT
>JAVEPB010000131.1 GCA_030922375.1 bacterium
GCAACGACTATAAGAAGCTACTCAACCTGCCGAAGACCGCTTTCCCGATGAAGGGAAATCTCCCTGTGCGCGAGCCCGAGATGCTCGCTTCGTGGAGTGAGGCGGGTCTCTACGAAAAGCTCCGCGAGGCGGCGGCGGACAGGGAAAAATACGTCCTCCACGACGGGCCGCCCTATGCGAACGGGCATATCCACATGGGGACCGTCCTCAACAAGATACTCAAGGACATCATCGTCAAGGCGAAGCAGATGTCGGGTTTCAACGCGGTCTACGTTCCCGGCTGGGACTGCCACGGCCTGCCCATCGAGCATCAGGTGGACAAGGAGCTCGGCAAACGCCGATTCGAGATCGATGCGGTCGAGAAGCGGCGGATGTGCCGCGAGTATGCCGAGAAATTCATCGACATCCAGCGCGAGGAGTTCAAGCGCCTCGGCGTCCTCGGCGATTGGGAGCGTCCCTACCTCACCATGAGCTACGACTACGAGGCGAACACCGTCCGCCAACTGGCCCGCTTCATGGAAAACGGCGGCGTCTACCTCGGGCTCAAGCCCGTTCACTGGGCGCCGGGTCTGCGGACCGCTCTGGCCGAGGCCGAGGTCGAATACGAAGACGTCACCACCCAGAGCATCTACGTCCGCTTTCCCATCGCGGAGGATCAGGCGGCCGAGTGGGAGGAGAAGGTTCCCGGGCTCAAGGGGCTCCTCTCGGGGGGGAATCCATCCGTCCTGATCTGGACGACCACGCCCTGGACGCTTCCGGCGAACCTGGCGCTCGCGTTCAACGAGGGGCTTGATTACAGCCTCTTCCGGCGGGGAGACGAGGTTCTGATCTTTCACGAGTATTTTCTGCCGCGCCTGGCGGAGCTTGCCGGAGCCGAGGCGTCCTCGTTCGAGAAAATCGCCACGTTCTCGGGCGGTGCGCTCGATGGGCTCAAGGCGCGCCACGCCTGGATCGACCGCGATTCCCTCGTCGTCACCGCCCGCTACGTCACCCTCGAGCAGGGAACCGGCGTTGTCCATACCGCCCCGGGCCACGGCCGGGAGGACTACGAAACCGGCCTCGAGTACGGCCTGGAGGTCTATAGCCCGGTTGACGACGACGGAAAGTTCATCCCGGACATCGAGCACTTCGCGGGCCAATTCGTTTTCGACGCCGACCCCGAAATTATCGCGCTCCTCCGGTCGAGCGGCCGCCTCTTCGCCCTCGAGGATTATCCGCATCCCTACCCGCACGATTGGCGGAGCCACCGGCCCACTATTTTCCGGGCCACCCCGCAGTGGTTCATCTCGATGGAACACGGCGGTCTCCGTCAAAAATCGCTCGACGAGATTCGCAAGGTGAGCTGGATCCCCCGCTGGGGCGAGGAGCGCATCCACGGAATGATCGAGAACCGGCCGGACTGGTGCATCTCGCGCCAGCGCTCCTGGGGGGTGCCCATCGTTGCGTTTCACTGCGAGGGCTGCGCCCATGTCGTCGTGGACGCGAAGGTGGCCGACCACGTCGCCGATCAGATGGAGGATCACGGGGCGGATATCTGGTTCGAAAAAGAGGCCGGAGAGCTTCTGCCCGCCGGGTTCGGGTGCCCCTCGTGCGGCGGCGACTCGTTCAAGAAAGAGACGGACATCCTCGACGTCTGGTTCGACTCGGGGGTGAGCCAGGCCGCCGTCATGGAGAAAAACCCCGATCTCACCTGGCCGGCCGACATGTACCTCGAGGGAAGCGATCAGCACCGCGGCTGGTTCCACAGCTCGCTCCTCGCGGCGGTCGGGGTGCGCGGCCGGGCGCCCTACAGGGAAGTCCTCACCCACGGCTACGTCGTGGACGGCCGGGGCAAGAAGATGAGCAAGAGTCTGGGCAACGCGATGTCTCCCGAGGACGTGATCAAGAAGTACGGGGCCGAGGTGCTGAGGCTCTGGGTGGCCGGGGAAAATTACCGGGAGGACATCCGCATCTCACAGGAAATCCTCACCCGGCTGGCCGAGGCCTACCGGCGGATCAGGAACACCTGCCGATTCCTGCTCGGCAACCTTCACGACTACGAGGATTTCGTTCCCGCGGGCGACTCGGTTCCCTTGGAGGAACGGCCCGAGATCGACCGCCTCATCGTCAGCCGCCTCGACCGGCTCATCGAGCGGGTCCGGGCGGCCTACGGAAATTACGATTTTCACCTCGTCTATCACGCGCTGAATAATTTCTGCGCCGTGGACCTGTCGGCCTTCTATCTCGATGTGCTCAAGGACCGGATCTACATCGCCCTGCCCGGCGATCGGGACCGCCTGGCGGGGATGACGACGATGCACGAGATTCTCGACGCGCTCCTCCGCCTGATGGCGCCCATCCTCTCCTTCACGGCCGAGGAGGCCTACCGCCGCACGCCGATGGCGTACGGTGAGAGCGTCCACCTCGCCCCCATGCCGGAGGCGGACGCCGCCCGCCGCGACCCGGCGCTCGAGGAAAAATGGGAGCCCCTCCTGCGCGTCAGGGGGGAGGTTCTCAAGGCGCTCGAGGCGACCCGCCAGGCGCAGGAGGGCAAGGGCAAGGGAAGCTCCCTCAACTTCGAGGTGAGGGTTTTCGCCCCCGCCGATTTAACGGGCAACCTCTCCCCGCTCGAGAGCGAGATGGAGGATGTCTTCATCGTCTCGGGAGCGAAGCTGGCCGGGGAGGGCGATCAGCCCGCCAACGGCGCATACCGAAGCGAGGAGGTCGAGGGGCTGGCCGTCGAGGTGAGCGAGGCGGTGGGCCAAAAATGCGCCATGTCCTGGAAAATCTCGGAGGACGTTGGCTCGGACCCCCGCTATCCGGACCTCTCCGCCCGTTGCGCCCGGATCGCGGCCGAAAAGAATCCGTGAGCCGCCGTCCCCCACTCGCCGCGTTCCTCTCCGTTTCGGCCCTGCTCGTGCTTGTCGATCAAATCACCAAGTACGCCGTCGTGGCGAGTCTTTTTCTCAACGAAAGCCGGCCGATCGTTTCCGGGTTCCTGAGTCTCACCTATTTCCGGAACCGGGGAGGGGCGTTCAGCCTTCTCGCCGATCTGCCTCCCTTCTGGGGCCGGACCTTTTTCATCGTGGCCACTCTCGCCGCCCTGGTCTTCGTCTTCTATCTCCACCGCTATAACCCGCCCGCGACCCGCTGGGGCCGCTTCGGCCTGACCCTGATCTTCGGCGGAGGGCTGGGGAACCTCATCGATCGGGTGGTCCACGGCGAGGTGATAGACTTCATTCTTTTCTACTACGGCGACTTTTACTGGCCGGCGTTTAATGTGG
Source organism: bacterium (assembly GCA_030922375.1). GTDB lineage: Bacteria > UBA8248 > UBA8248 > UBA8248 > UBA8248 > UBA8248. The sequence goes on from JAVEPB010000131.1 coordinate 3,264, forward strand.
CCGACTCGTGCATCAGCGTGGGGGTGGCGCTGCTCGCGGTGGATATTTTCGTGAACCCCTACGGCGAGCCGGAGGCTGACGAGCCAGCGGCTGGAGGCCCCGGCAGGGATGTCCCCGGCGGAGAACCGACCGAGGGGCGCGGGAGCGATTGATCAGGTGTTCACCACTTCCCGGAACCTATCCCAGAGCCAGGATCCAATCGATCCGCCCGTGGTTACGGCGAGAGGATACGCTGCCCACTATCTGAGGAACGCCGTCGCTTTCTGGGGCGTGGCCGGGGGCCTGAGCGCGGCGGCCATCGCTCTGGTGTTTTTATCGAGGTTCTGGACGGATATCGCCCGGCGGGAATACGTCCTCGCGGCGGCGGTGGCGGTGCTTGCGGTGGCGATCTTCCGGGGCGTCCGCGCGCTCCTGGACCTGCTCGACAAACCCGTCTCGATTCAGGGCAAGATTTCGGAAAAAAGCGCCTCGCTCTATTTGAACCGCTTGGTATTCCTCGAGGACAAATACCGCCTGCGCATCGTGCGGGGGGACGACCACCGCCCGATTGCCTATGGCACAGGCCTCGCATTGGCCGAGGGCTGGTTTCTCGCCGGGAAGGGTTATCACGATATCGTCGCCGAGGGTTCTCTGGTGCAATGCTCGGTCCACCGGCGCACCCGCGTGATCGCCTCGCTGGTCAAACTCTAGGGCGCATGGCCGCGGAAAAATTCAGGCGCGATTGCGGCAAGGGGGCTCCGCGCCTGGACGCCTATCTGGCCGCCGAGTTTCCCGCCCTCTCCCGGGCGCGGCTTCAGGCGCTGATTCGGGAGGGATGCGTTCTCGTCAATGGGGCGGCGGCCCTGAAGGCGAGCGGCAAGGTTCCGCCCGGGGCGCGTCTCGAGGTCCATCTCCCGCCCCCCGAGCCCCACCGCCTCGCCCCCGAGGATATTCCGCTCGACGTGCGCTTCGAGGACGAGCACCTCCTCGTCGTCAACAAGCCGCCGGGCATGGTGGTCCACCCCGGAGCCGGGAACCGCGAGGGCACCCTCGTCGCCGCTCTCCTCCATCACTGCCGGGGCCAACTCTCGGGCATCGGCGGCGTCGAGCGGCCCGGCATCGTCCACCGCCTCGACAAGGACACCTCGGGCCTCCTCATCGTCGCCAAGGCGGACATCGTCCACCGCCGCCTCTCGGACGCCCTCAAGGCCCGGCGGATCAACCGCCGCTATCTGGCCCTCGTCCGGGGGGTGCCGCCGAAAGGCAACGGGTCCATCGACGCCCCCATCGGGCGCCACCCCACCCACCGTACGGCGATGGCCGTCATCCGGGGGGGGAGGGAGGCGGTCACCCACTTCAGCGTGCGCGAGGTCCTGAAGGAGGCGGCGCTGCTTGAGGTGCGCCTCGAGACGGGCCGGACCCACCAGATCAGGGTCCATCTCAACCACATCGGGTTTCCCGTCCTGGGCGATCCGGTCTACGGGCGGGGGCGGCTGCCGGGCCGGGGGAAGCGCCTCCGGAAAAAAGAGGCCGAGACCCTGATCGGCCGCCAGGCCCTCCACGCCTACCGGCTCGCGTTCGACCACCCGGTGGGAGGAGCTCCCTTCGCCCTGGAGGCCGAACCGCCCCGCGATTTCCTCGATGCCCTGGAGGACCTCCGCGTCCTCGCCGAAAACGCTTAACGAGGCGGGCTTTCCGGGCCGCCGCTCTCTTGATTCCCCCCCTCTGCCGTCTTGCCGCTCCCGGGCCGGTATGCCATAAATCCCATGGCCTGCGGGGCGCGCCCCGAGGGCCCAATCGGAACCCCGGATTCCAGAATTTAATCGAAAATTTCCGGCATCTTCGGAGCCATGACAGGAGCCCATTCGCATGAGAGAAGTCGTAATCCTGAGCAGCGTGCGTACCGCGGGCGGCGCCTTCGGCGGGTCGCTTAAAAAAATGAGCGTGGTGGACCTCGGCGTCCACGCGGCGAGGGGGGCCGTCCGCCGATCGGGCGTCGCGCCCGAGCATTTCGACGAAACCGTCATCGGCAACGGCTGGCAGGCGGCCGTGGGCCCGAATTCGGCGCGTCTGATCTCGGTGGGCGCGGGGCTGCCCGTGGAGGTTCCCGCCTACACCATCAACAAGCGCTGCGGTTCGAGTCTCAAGGCTGCCGCGCTGGGCGCCCAGGCCATCCGGGCGGGCGACGCCGATGTCGTCCTCGCCGGCGGGGCCGAGAGCACCACGAACGTCCCCTACGTCCAGCCGGGCGCCCGCTGGGGCAACCGCTTCGGTCACGCCGAATTTCTCGACCTCATCTACAAGGACGGCTACATGTGCCCGCTGGCGGGCGAGTTGATGGGGAACACGGCCGAGAACCTCGCCGAGCGCTACAATATCGGGCGCGAGGAGCAGGACGCCTACGCCCTTGAGAGCCAGGAAAAAGCCGCGGCCGCGATCGCCGGCGGAAAATTCGCCGCCGAGATCGTCCCGGTCGAGCTCAAGGGGCGCAAGGGCGAGGTCAATTCGTTCGGCGCCGACGAGACCCCGCGCGGGGGGCTTTCGATGGAAAAGCTCGGCAAGCTCAAGCCCGTGTTCGACGACCACGGCTCGGTCACCGCCGGAAACGCCTGCACCCAGGCGGACGCCGGCTCGGCCCTCGTCCTCGCCTCCCGCGAGAGAGCCGAAGAACTCGGGGCGAAGCCCATCGCCGTTCTCAGGGGCTATGCCTCGACGGGTGTCGAGCCCCGGTTCATGGGCCTGGGACCGGTGACGGCGATTCCCGGGGCGCTCGATCGCGCGGGCCTCTCCCTCGGGGACATGGACCTGATAGAGGTGAACGAGGCCTTTGCCGTCCAGGTCATCGCCTGCGAGCGCGAGCTCGGCTGGGACCGGAAGAAACTCAACGTCCACGGCGGCGCCATCGCGCTCGGGCATCCGGTCGGCGCGACCGGCGGAAAGCTCTTGGCCACCTGCCTGAGCGCCCTCGAGCAGCGGGGCGGGGAGTTCGGTGTGGTGAGCGCCTGCATCGGAGGCGGTCAGGGCGTCGCCGTCGTCGTCCAGCGCATCGCCGCCTGACTTAGATCCGGCGGCCAAACCAAAGCCGGTGGCTTATCCGAAGCCGGTGGCTTACCCGAAGCCGGCGGCTTACCCGAAGCCGGTGGCTCGAAAGAGGGGAACCTGAGAAATGGAATTCAACAAGGCGATGGTGGTCGGCGCGGGAGCGATGGGCGCGGGCATCGCCCAACTTTTCGCCCAGAGCGGCATCCCGGTCACCCTGACCGACCGGAGCGAGGAGATCGTTTCAGGCGCCGTGGCCGGCCTCGAGAAGCGGATGGCCCGGCGGGTCGAACAGGGAAAAATGACCGACGCCGACAAAAACGGGATTCTCGGCCGCATCACGGCGGGAACCGGCAACGCCGCCGCCTCCGAGGCGGACATCGTGGTCGAGGCGATCTTCGAGGACATGGAGATCAAGAAACAGACTTTGACTGCGCTCGATGAGGCCGCTCCGGACCGGACGATCTTCGCCTCCAACACCACCTCGCTCTCCATCAGCGAGATGGCGGCGGCCACCTCCCGGCCGGACAGGGTGGTCGGAATGCACTTCTTCAATCCCCCGGTCGTCATGAAGCTGGTCGAGATCATGCCCGGCATCGGGACGGCGCCGGAGACGGTCGAGGCCGTGAGTGAACTTGCCCGAACGCTGGGCAAGCAGCCCGTCCAGGCCCGCTTCGACAGCCCCGCCGGAATCGGCAGCCGCGTGCTGGCCGGATCGCTCAACGAGGCCGTCGAGGTTTTCGCACAGGGGCTCGCCTCGGCCGAGGACATCGACGCGGCGATGAAGATGGGCTGCGGCTTCCCGATGGGGCCGCTCGAGTTGATCGATCTCATCGGGGTGGACATCCACCTCGCCAAGACCGAGACCCTCTACCGCGAGCTCGGCGACCAGCGCTACCGCCCGAATTTTCTTTTGAAGAAAATGGCGCGCGCCGGCCACCTGGGGCGGAAAAGCGGGCGCGGTTTTTACAGCTACGAGGACTGAGCCTCCGTGGATTTCGAGCTCAACGAAGCCCAGCGGCTCCTCAAGGAGACGGCCGCCGAATTCGCCGCCAGCCGGATCGCCCCCGTCGCCCGGCAAAACGATATCGACGGGCGGTTTCCCGCCGGGATTGTCGAGGAGACGGGCGCGCTCGGGTTTTTCGGCGGGGTGATCCCCGAGGCGTACGGCGGCGCGGGTATGGACTACATCTCCTACGCCGTGCTGATGGAGGAAATCAGCAAGGCCTGCAGCTCCGTGCGGACCGTTCTTTCCGTTCAGATGTCCCTCGTGGCCTCGACAATCCTGAAATGGGGCTCTGGCGAGCAGAAAAGAAAATACCTCCCCCGGCTCTGCTCGGCCGAGTGGCTCGGCTGTCTGGGGCTGACCGAGCCCGACGTCGGCTCGGACGCCCAGCATATCCGGAGCTTCGCGGAAAAAACCGACGGGGGGTGGCGGCTCGACGGGCGGAAAATCTGGATCAGCAACGGCGGCCTCGCCCGGCTCGCCCTCGTCATCGCACAAACCGATCGGGAAAACCCCCGGCGGATGGCGGCTTGTCTGATCGAGACCGATACCCCGGGATTCACCTCGAAAAATACGGGGGGAAAACTCGGTCTCAGGAGCTCGAACACGGCCGAGCTTTATCTCGACGGGGTCGAGGTTCCGGACGAGGCTCTGCTGGGCGAGGTGGGCGACGGGTTCAAGGTGGCGATGAGCGCCGCACCTTCGGCAAACCCATCGCGGCCCATCAACTCGTCCAGGAAGTGATCGCCCGCATGGTGGTGGATATCGACGCCTCGCGCCTCTTGCTCTACCGGGCGGGCGAGCTCAAGAACGCGGGAGCGCCCAACCCCAAGCAAACCTCGATCGCGAAATATTGCGCGAGCGAGACGGCGCTCCGGTGCGCCAACGACGCGAAACAGGTTCACGGGGGCATGGGCTACAGCAACGAGTTCCCGGTC
>JAVEPB010000132.1 GCA_030922375.1 bacterium
TGACCTTGCTGGGACGCTTTCTGGACGCTTTCTGAATAAGGAGAACCCCCTGCTCTTCTACAGTAGAGGGCATTGCAACTGAAGGTTCGTGCTTACCTGGTGCTTACCTCGAAAAAGTAGCAGACCCACAAATACACATAAATCATTGATTTTATTGGAGCCGACGAGGAGACTTGAACTCCTGACCTGCTGATTACGAATCAGCCGCTCTACCACCTGAGCTACGTCGGCCTGGGCCAGCGAGGTCGGGCCTCGCTGGCGGCGGGGGTATTGAACACAGGCCGCCCGCCCCCGTCAAGCAGCTCTCCTGGCCCCGTAAAGACTTGACTTAATTGCCTCCTCCAAGTATCTCTCTTGTCACTTTTTCCGTGTGCCGCTAGCTCAGCTGGTAGAGCAACGGACTTTTAATCCGTAGGTCCGGGGTTCGAGTCCCCGGCGGCACACCATTTCTCTATTCATCTTATTCGCTCCTGCCCTCCCGGCGGCCCTCCCGCCGGCGGGGCAGTCGAATGAGGGTGCGCCTTGGCAAGTCCCCCCACAGCAAACCGTATCCCTCAATCAAGCTCGCCTCGCCTGCCCATCCACACGAAGGCGCCGTTATCGGCTCCAAATTCGGAGATAGCGGGGTATCAATGCTCGTTTCGGGATGATCGGGCAGGAAAAAATGACAGCGGCGCGGACCCGGCCGGCCCGAGAGCGGTTCGCTTCTTTTACACTTCTCTTTCTATGTAGCAAGTGATACATTTTACGGGCCCATGGGATTATGATTGGTGTTGAGGGGGAACCCGATGGCCAGGCAAATTGATCAAAAAACGCGAATTCAAATCCAGGATCTGGACACCGTATCCGCGACGGATGCGAAAAATCGCTTCGGCGACCTCCTTCACCGGGTGGTCTACGGCCATGAGCCCGTCCTCATCGAGAGAAACGGGCGACCGATGGCCGTGCTGATCGATATCGATCAGTATCTCGATATGAGACGAAAGGCCCGGGCCGAGGACAAGAAATCTCCCTTTTCCCCGAATCCCTGAAACCGCTCCGTTTTCATCCAAAATACCCCCGTTTTAACCTGTTGCTTTAAAGCAAGTTAAGGTCACCGCAAAAAAAGACCCATCCCTTTGCAGTTTAGAACAAATTCATTGACAACCGCAGCTAGCCATATTAGCCAGCACGGTTAATTAAAGACCCGCCAGGGGAGCCGCTATCCCCGTCGCATGGGTTCCCGCAGCCGGTTCTCAAAGTGGAGTTAACGATGGCCAGGAGCGAAATTCAGGACCTTGTGAAGCAGGCCTCCGGCCTCAGCGCCGAAGAAATGGATGAGGTGCAGGGAGGGCGCTGATGTCTTGCCCGTCAGCGAAGACCCGCGCCCGGCTCCGGGCAAACATCCGAATAAAGGGAAAATGCCCACCGATGGAACTATCTTAATATAAGTAGCCGATTGAAAAGAGAAGTGGGCCCGGCCGCGGAACCGGGGCCATCAGTCCTTATTTTTTTGGAGCCGCGTTTTCCCCTCGCCGTTTGTTTCCGACCCCGGGGCCTCCTATGATGATTTTCGGCCGCAAATTATTTCACCCTGATTTTTCATTTCACCGTAATTTGTCCGCCCGCTTCGGGTCGTATTGGAGATCTCGATGAAAGGAATGGTTTTAAAGGAATTCGGCCAGCCCCTGGTTCTCGACGAACTCGATGACCCCAAGCCCGGCCCCGGCGAGGTGTTGGTGGAGTCAAAAACGAACGGGCTGTGCGCCACCGATCTGAAAGTCATGGCGGGGCTGGTCAAAACCGCCCCGACCCCACTCAGGCTCGGCCACGAGAACGCGGGCGTGGTCCTCGAAACGGGCCCGGATGTGGATTCCGTCCGGCCCGGCGACAGGGTGGTCGTCGTCTCGAAGAAAACCTGCGGCCAGTGCCGGATGTGCCGGAACGGTCACGAGGAAATGTGCCTGAACACCTCGGGCCGGATGGGAATCGAGATGGACGGAGGATTCGGCCAGCTTGTAGCCGCCCCGGCGCGAAATCTCGTCAAGGTCGGTCCCAACGTCGAGCTGCCCGGGGCTTCCCTCATCGGCGGGACACTCGCCTCACCCCTCCATTCCATCCGCATGGCCCGCGTCGGGCTCGGCGAGACAGCGGTGATTTTCGGTCTCGGCGGCCTGGGCCTTCATGCCCTCCAGCTTCTTTGCCATCTGGGCGCAAGGGTGATCGGGGTGGACGTTCAACCCGAAAAACTCGAAAAGGCAAGGGAACTCGGGGCCTCGGAGACCATCAACGCCGCCGGCGCGGACCCGGTGAAAGCAGTCATGGACATGACCGACGGGGTCGGCGCCGAGGTCGCCCTCGAAATCGTGGGCGGGGCGGCCGTCCCGGCCGTGCTCCAGCAATGCCTGGACCTTCTCGCCCCCGGCGGGCGGATGATCATTCTGGGCTACCACTACGGCCAATCGTTTTCGATCGACCCGGCCCAGCTCGTCTACAAGTGGATTCAAATCATCGCCTCGCACAATCACAGCGTCCAGGACGTCCGCGACGCCGCCAGCCTCGTCAACGACGGCAAGGTGAAACCGGTCATCTCCGAAATCGCCCCGATGCCCGAGGCCAACGAGGCCATCGAACGGCTCAGGGCCGGCGACCCCATCGGAAGAATCGTCCTGGAGTGGTAGAATACCGGGGTAAGGCGGTGTGGCCGGGAGACGATTCACGGAGCGCCAGCCACGCCGCTTCCCGGACGGGGACACCCCGTCAAGGGTGTTCGCCCAGGGCCCCAACGGGTTCTCGGTCCGGGATTTTCAGGTGAGCCAGAAAGGTTTGCCATGAACCCACAACCCTCCTCTCGGCCCCTGCCGGACACTCCTGACGGGACGCGCCCTGCCGGAGCGGCCTCTGATTGGGCGTCACCGGGCGAAACGCCTCCGGACGCGCCTCCCCCCGCCGCTTCCCCCCTCGGAGACCCCTCGCGGGTGATGCTCCAGCAGATCATCGATGTCGGCACCCGTCTGGTCGGCGCCCGGTACGGAGCGCTCGGAATCTTCGATGACTCGGGCAGTGAAATTGTCCAGTACATCACCTCCGGCATCGAGGAAAGCGTCCGCGAGGCAATCGGTCCCCTTCCCGTGGGAAAGGGACTCCTCGGCCTCCACATCCGGGAGCCCCGGCCCCACCGTATCGCCGACATCGGCAAAGACCCTCGCTCCGTAGGCTTTCCCCCTCACCATCCCCCGATGACCTCATTCCTGTGCGTCCCTCTCAAATCGGGTGAAAAAGTTCACGGGAGCCTCTACTTCACAGACAAACAGGGCGCCGAGGAGTTCACCCTCGAGGACGAAAACATCGCCGTGAGTTTCGCGGCGCTGGCCATGGCCGCCATCGAGCGCGAGTCGGCCTATCACGAAGCTAACGTGTCCGAGAGCCGCTACTGGGAGACTCTTGAGAACATCCACCTCATCTCGGTCGGCCTCGACACCGAGGGGACGATCAGCTTCTGCAACGATTTTCTGCTCCAGCTCACGGGCTGGGGCCGCGAGGAGGTGCTGGGCCGCAACTGGTTCGAGGTCTTTCTCCCCCCCGAGATTGGCGAGGACGTGAAAAGCCTTCATCTCGGGATTGTCGCCTCGGGCTTGGCCGCCCCTCACCACGAAAACGAGATCGTCACCCGAGAGGGCGCCCGGCGGCTGATCTCGTGGAACAACACCATCCTCCACGGCCCGAACGGAGACGTCACCGGCACGATCAGCATCGGGGAGGACATCACCGAGCGGAAACTGGCCGAAGAGCAACTTCACCAGAGCGAGAAACTCGAGGCCCTGGGCCGCCTTTCCTCGGGCGTATCCCACGACTTCAACAACGCTCTCGGAATCATCTACGGGAGCGCCGAGGTCCTCGAAAGACTCCTCCGGAGAGAAGAGATCGATCCTAGTATTCTCGAATACGTGGACATCGTCCTGAAATCCGCGATGAGCGCCGCCGGGACCGTCAAACGGCTTCAGGACTTCGCCCGGAAGCGCGAGGACCGACCGGCGAGCGTGGCCGACCTCAACGAGGTCATCCGCGAGGCCGCCGAGATGACCAGCCCCCGGTGGAAGAGCGAGGCCGAGGCCGGGGGCATCCTCCTGGAGTTCATCGTCGAGCCCCTGGCCCGGAGGCCCGTTGTCAGCGGCGTCGATACCGAGCTTCACGAAATTCTCATCAACCTCATCAACAATTCCCTCGACGCCATGCCGGAGGGCGGACGCATCACATTGACCACGGAGGACACTCTTGTGGGGGCGCGAGTGGTGGTGACGGACAACGGCCACGGCATGTCCGCCGAGGTCAGGGCGCGCGCCTTCGAGCCCTTCTTCTCCACCAAGGGGGAGAGAGGAACCGGCATGGGTCTCAGCATGGCCTTTGGTATCGTCAATCGCTATGGCGGGACCATCGCCATCGACAGCGAGGAGGGCGCCGGAACCCGGATTAGTTTTTCTCTCCCCTCCTCGGAGCTCGCGGAGGAGGACCACGGCGAGGAGACGATCACCCACGCCGGTCCGGCGTGCATCCTTATTATTGAGGACGAGCCCGACATGGCCCGCGTCGTGCGGGACTTGCTCGAGGAAGGGGGATATACCGTCGAAATCGCCGGAAACGGGGCGTCGGGCGTTGAGATGTTCTCCGGGGCCCACCACGATCTGGTTATCTCGGATCTGGCCATGCCCGGCATGTCGGGCACCGAGGTGGCCCGGAGGATAAAGGAGATATCCCCGCGAACGCCGGTGTTTCTCCTGACCGGCTGGCAGGCGGTGATGGACCCGGAGGAAATGACCGAGTGCGGAGTCGATCGGGTGATGGTCAAGCCCGTCAAGAAGACAGAGCTCTTCAGGAACGTGACCGATATGCTGACCGGGCGCGGGTAGCCCTCCGCTCTTCTGCGGCGGGCGGGATTTGTGCGATACTTTCGCCGTCGGCGTCATGCCGTCGGCGTCATAATAAGCAGGCTTAATCTTTTTCGCGGAGAGCAAGAGGTGAAATTCCATGGGTAACCGAATAGAAACAGACACGATGGGCGAAATCGAGGTACCTGACGACAGATACTACGGAGCGCAGACGGCCCGTTCCCTGATGAACTTCAAGATCGGGGGCGATCGCTTCCCCCGGGAGATGATCCGCGCCCTGGGAATCCTCAAAAAAGCCGCCGCGCTCGCCAACCGCGATCTCGGCACCCTCTCCGAGGAGAAAGCCGAGCTTATCGTCCGCGCCGCCGACGAGGTGATCGAGGGCAAGCTCGACGAACATTTTCCCCTCGTCGTCTGGCAAACCGGCAGCGGCACCCAGACCAACATGAACTCGAACGAGGTCATCTCCAACCGCGCCATCGAACTGGCCGGCGGCGTGATCGGCTCGAAGGACCCGATTCACCCCAACGACGATGTGAATAAGGCCCAGTCCTCGAACGACACTTTCCCCACGGCGATGCATATCGCCGCCGCCGAGCGGATCAACTCCCGCCTCATCCCCGAGGCGAGCCGCCTCCAAAAAACCCTCGCCGGCAAGGCCGCCGCGTTCAGCGACATCATCAAGATCGGGCGCACACATCTCATGGACGCCGTCCCTCTCACCCTGGGCCAGGAGTTCTCCGGCTACGCCCAGCAACTCGAAAACGGCATCGAGCGCGTGCGCGGCACTCTCGGCGGCCTCTACGAACTCGCTCTCGGCGGCACCGCCGTGGGAACCGGGCTGAACACCCACCCCGAGTTCGCCGAGAAGGGAGCGGCCCAAATCGCCAAGCTCACCGGCCTCCCCTTTTGCTCGGCGCCGAACAAATTCGAGGCCCTAGCGGCGCACGACGCCGTCGTCTTCGCCAGCGGCGCGGTCAGGACCCTGGCAGGGGCCCTGATGAAACTCGCCAACGATATACGCTGGCTGGCCTCGGGGCCGCGCAGCGGAATCGGCGAACTCATCATCCCCGAGAACGAACCCGGAAGCTCGATCATGCCCGGCAAGGTGAACCCCACCCAGTGCGAGGCCATGACCATGGTCTGCGCCCAGGTGATCGGCAACGATGTGGCCGTTGGCGTGGGCGGCGCCTCGGGCAACTTCGAGCTGAACGTCTTCAAACCCGTGATGATTTTCAACCTGCTGAACTCGATCCGCCTGCTCGCCGACGCCTGCGCCTCATTCGACGAGCACTGCGCGGTCGGGATCGAACCCAACCGCCCCGTTATCGAGGAATTTCTCAAGCGCTCCCTCATGCTCGTCACCGCCCTCAACCCGGTCATCGGCTACGACAACGCCGCCAAGGTGGCGAAGAAGGCCCACAGCGAGGGCGGCACCCTGCGCGAGGCGGCGATTGAGCTGGGCATTCTGAGCGGAGAGGAGTTCGACAAGGCTGTCCGGCCCGACCAGATGATAGGGCCGAAAACCTAGAGGTCATTTCATAACCCATATCCGGGATTTTCAGCCCCTCGAGATTTTCGGCCTTTTAAAGTGGCCCGTAAATTCAGGGCCTTTGATGAGCGGATATTTCACGAAATCGGTTATGAAACAAGTTCTGGTTATCCCCGTGGCCCAGGAGAATCCGCCACTGCCAGGGCGAATCGAAGGAGGCTTCGATGAGAACCTTGCTTCTTGCCGCCCTTGTTTTGTTGCCGCGGTCAGCCCTCGCCGCCGTAACCGTCGATAGGGTCGTCCCGCTCGTGGATCGGGTGATTATTGACGCCACCTACCGGAACGAAACCGAAAAGTACGAAACATCCATCGAAATCAGGTGCACCACCCTCGGAGCCGATGGCCGGGAGTTGAGCAAGGGGAAAATTCTGCTCAAGGGCCCGGTCGTGCCCGGAAGCTTTCGGCAGGTGCATATCACAGCGAAATTACCGGATGAAACACCCGCCTCGGCCAAATGCGAGTCCGAAAAATTCCGATTTCTATGGGTGCTCTGGTCCCTATCCTCCGAGGCGAATCTCCTGGCCCCCCCAAAGGAAAAGTGGACGAAGTTGGACAAGATTTTCGAGCATGCCGCCGAATGCGGGCGCTACCGGGAGGAGGCCTACCGGAAAAGGCTTGGAGAACTCCGGAAGAAATACCCCGGCGCGAAGCGGCGAGGCTACACCCTTCTCTACGGCGCGGGAGGAAAGCGCCGGAGCGAGCACTTTCAGTGCGCCCAGGCGGAAATCGATCTAAACCGGTGATCCGGATTCAGCCCCCGGAGGCGGGGCCTTCGCTCCGCCGGCCTTCGCACCGGCGGCCGGTCAGTGGACCAGCCGCATTCCGCCTTCGGTGCATTTGATCTCGTCGGGCTCGGCGTCCATGAGGGGGACGCGCACCGAAGCGGAGGCGGTGAAGCCTGGCCCGATACCGCCCGCCCGGCGGCTCCGGAGGTAGCGGACACCCCGGTGGGTGCGCCGGAGGGCCTTGGGGCCGAAGCACTCGATGACGACCGAGGAATAGATGGTGTTGGTATCGTTCCGGTAGGTGAAGCGGACCTCGGCGAAGTCGCCTTTTTTTTCGACGCCGTCGATCACGACCTCGGCAAGCGCCGGCCCCGCCCAAACGAGAAGGGCAAGCACAGTGCACAAGGCGCCTTTCGGTGCCATCGGAGCCATCAAATCCCTCCCCCGGCGGGGCGGGGCCCTCCTGGCGGCTGACTTCAGCCCTCTCCCCCTAGCCCTTGAGCAGCTTACGCAGGACGTAGTGGAGGATGCCGCCGTTTTGGTAATATAGCACCTCGTTCGGGGTGTCGATTCGCGAGATGACGGTAAAGGTGATGGGCGCGCCGCCGCCGTCGGGGGTGGCGGTGACCTTCATCTCTTTCGCCTCGCCGTTTTCGAGCCCTTCGATGTCGAAAACCTCCCGGCCCGTCAGGCCAAGGCTCTCGGCGCTCTCGCCCGGCTTGAATTGAAGCGGGAGCACGCCCATGCCAATCAGATTCGATCGGTGGATGCGCTCGAAACTCTCGGTGATGACCGCCTTGACGCCGAGGAGGTTCGAGCCCTTGGCGGCCCAGTCGCGCGATGAGCCCGTGCCGTACTCCTTGCCGCCCATAACAACCGTGGGCACCCCTTCTTCCCTGTACCTTTCGGCGGTGTCGAACATGGTCATCTGCTCGCCCGAGGGGTAATGGGTGGACCAGCCGCCCTCGGTGCCCGGGGCGATCTTGTTGCGCAGGCGCACGTTGGCGAAGGTGCCGCGCATCATGACCTCGTGGTTGCCCCGGCGCGATCCGAAGCTGTTGAAGTCCTTGACGATGACATCGTTCATCACCAGGTAGCGCCCCGCCGGGCCGTCCCTGGGAATCGAGCCCGCCGGCGAGATGTGGTCGGTCGTGGTGCTGTCGCCAAGATTGGCGAGGCAACGGGCCCCCTTGATGTCCTCGACGGGGTCGAGCTCGGCCTTCATTCCGTCGAAGTAGGGCGGCTTTTGCACATAGGTGGACATTTTATCCCAGGAGTAGAGATCGCCCTCGGGGGTGGGGATACCCATCCACCTGAGATCGCCCTTGAAAACGTCGGAGTAGGTTTTCCGGAAAAGCTCGGCCTTGACGTTGTTATGGACGACATCGGAAAGCTCGCTCTGGGAGGGCCAGATGTCCTTGAGGTAGACGGGGTTGCCGTCCCCGTCCTCGCCGAGCGGGTCGGTGGTGAGGTTAACCCCCATGTGGCCCGCCAGCGCGTAGGCGACGACCAGCGGCGGCGAGGCGAGGAAGTTCATCCGCACCTCTGCGTGGACCCGGCCCTCGAAGTTGCGGTTGCCCGAAAGGACCGAGCAGGCAACGAGGCTCCCGTCGGCGACGGCCTTCGATATGTGAGGCGGAAGCGGCCCGGAGTTTCCGATACAGGTGGTGCAGCCGTAGCCCACGGTGTTGAAGCCGAGCTGGTCGAGATAGCCGTCGAGCCCGGCTTTTTTCAAATACTCGGTCACCACTTTCGAGCCGGGGGCGAGGCTCGTCTTGACCCAGGGCTTGACCTTGAGGCCGCGTTCGACCGCTTTTTTGGCGACCAGGCCCGCGCCGAGCATGACCGAGGGGTTCGAGGTGTTCGTGCAACTGGTGATCGAGGCGATAACGACGGAGCCGTGCCTAAGGTCGTAGCTCTCGCCGCCAGCCTTCACCCGGACGGCCGAAACCGGCGGCTCGGCCACGGCGGGGCCGCCCTCGAGTCCCATGCGGCGGGACTCATGGTCCGGCTCGCCCATGAGCTGAAGAAGCATTTTGTCGAGCTCGCTCTCGAAAGTGGTGTTCGCCTCCTTGAGCAGGATACGGTCCTGCGGGCGCTTGGGACCCGAGATGCAGGGCAAGACATCGCCCATGTCGAGCTCGAGGGTGTCGGTGTAGACCGCCTCGGGGGTGTTCTCGTCGTGAAACATCCCCTGCTCCCGGGCGTAGGCCTCGACGAGCGCAATCTTCTCGGGCGGGCGGGCGGAGAGTTCGAGGTATTTCAGCGTTTCCCGGTCGATCGGGAAAATGCCGCAGGTGGCCCCGTACTCGGGCGCCATGTTCGAAAGGGTGGCGCGGTCCGCGAGCGGAAGATTCGCGAGGCCGGGCCCGTAGAATTCGACGAACTTGCTGACAACCCCCTTCGCCCGAAGCATCTGAACCACCACGAGCACCAGGTCGGTCGCCGTCGCCCCCTCGGGAAGCCGCCCCGAGAGCTTGAAGCCGACGACTTCGGGAATGAGCATCGAGTACGACTGGCCCAGCATGGCGGCCTCGGCCTCGATGCCGCCCACCCCCCAGCCCAGAACGCCCAGGCCGTTGATCATCGTGGTGTGCGAGTCGGTGCCGACCAGGGTGTCCGGAAACGCGCGCCGCACACCGTTTTTCTCGTCCTCGCCGACCACGTGGGCCAGGAATTCGAGATTCACCTGGTGGATGATTCCCGTCGATGGGGGGATGACCCGGAAGTTGTCGAAAGCCTGCTGCGCCCATCTGAGGAACGAGTAGCGCTCTGTGTTCCGCTCGAATTCGAGGTCGGTGTTTTGCTCGAGCGCCTCCGCCGTCCCGAAGTTGTCAATCTGTACGGAGTGGTCAATCACGAGGTCGACGGGCTGGAGCGGATTGATGAGGGATGGATCGCCCCCCAAATCCTTCATGGCGTCCCGCATCACGGCGAGATCGACGACCCCGGGGACGCCCGTGAAATCCTGCAAGAGAACGCGGGTCGGCATGAATCCGATCTCGGCGGAGGTGCCGCCCTTGGCGTCCCAGCCGGCGAGGGCCTCGATGTCCCCGGCGGTGACGGACTGGCCGTCCTCGTTCCGGAGAAGATTCTCGAGAAGAATTTTCAGCGAATAGGGAAGACGCTCGATATCGCCCTTGTCCTTGAGGGCGTCGAGGCGATAAATCTCGTAAGTCTGCCCGCCGGCGTTAAGATTGGAGCGGGCGCCGAAACTGTTGCTCATGAGGAGTCTCCAGGTGATGGGGCCGCGGCGGCGAACAAGCGCCCCTAATTGAGCCGGGGCGATACGGCCAGCATAAGTATTTGATATTTATTCAGTTAAATATTTTCGCGGAAGCAGGGCAACGCCCCCGAGGGCCCGAGGATACCACAACCCGCCGCGCGTTTCGACGCCGGGCGGCATCCTGGGCTCGGGTGGGGTCCTTTCTTTTTCGGCTCTTATGCGGAAAGCGAAGGCTCGACCCCGGCGGGAAGGGGCACCTCGAAGGCGTTCAGCGTCATCGACACCATGGTGTAATGGCCGATGAGCCCCGTCAGATCGACCATGCCTTGTTCGCCGAATTGATCCAGCGCTGCCCGGTAGACCGCGTCGCTGACGGCGTGCTTCTCGTGCAGGTCGGTGCAGTAATCATAAAGCGCGATCTCATCGGCCTTCATGTTTTCCGGCCGGCGGCGCTCGGCGATGGCCGAGATAATTTCCTTATCGAGACCGCCCCTGAGAGCGTACGGCACGTGTGCGTACCACGCATAATGAGCCGTCCAGAAACGGGCGGTGATGAGAACCGCCATCTCGATCAGGCGGGGCGCGAGAGGGGTATCGCCCCTGAGGTATGAACCCACCTTTTCGAGGCGCTCCAAAAAGCCCGGGCTGTGGATCCAGACGTTAAACGGCGCGCTGAACCTTTCGCGTCCACGCTTTCCGGAGATGATTTTATCGTAGATCGGGCGTTGCCTTTCATCCATTTCCTCAACGGAAATGACCGGTAGACGGCTCATTACGCGCTCTCCCGAAGCATTGGGGAAACAATTCCCTGACCATGGCGAATTCCTGATCATGCAACCTAGGGGAAGAGCCAGTGAAGTTCAATTATCCTCCACCCGCGACCACCCACCCGCACCGGCTCTTACCGTCCCCTCAAGCGCGTTTCCGGATCCGCCAGGCGGATTTCCCTTTCGATCCGGCTGCCCCACTTAATGCACGTGGGAGTCGGGGTGACAAAGCTTTGTCATTCTGAGCGCCAGCGAGGTGGCTCCGAGCGAAGAGCGAGGTGGCTCCGAGCGAAGAGTGAGGTGGCTCCGAGCGAAGAGTGAGGAGCCTGCTTGAGAAAGGAGAGTTGCGCCCGGCCAGTGGATTCTTCGCCGGCGCTCGGAATGACGCCCAAAACAATAAAACCCGCGCCCAATCGAGTGAGCGCGGGTGGAGGCGAGCGCCGGGCCCACGGAGAAGGCTCTCGCCTTCTCACCCCACAGGCGCTTCCTTGACGACCATGAAGGTGCCCGAGGCGAAGGCGACGTGGCGGCCCGAGTCGTGGTTGATGCGGACCTCCCAGACCGAGGTGCGGCGGCCGATGTGAAGCGGTTTGGCCTCGCTGAGGAGGACGCCCTCGCGCAGCCCGGCGATGAAGTTGACCTTGAGCTCGACGGTGACGATTTCGGTGCCGGGGGGGTAGCTGACGTGGGAGGCGACGCCGGCGGTCACGTCGGCGAGGGTGGCGACGGCGCCCCCGTGGACAATGCCGGTGGGCTGGAGGATTTCCTCGCGGATGGGCAGGCGCAGTCTGGCGAAGCCGGGCCCGGCGTCGACAAGCTCGATTCCGACGTGGCCGTTGAAGAGGGTGCCGAGCCGGGTGGCGAACTGCTCGCGGATGAGCTCGGGGGTCCACTCCCGCGGCGCGGGGGGGGTCGGACCCGCCATCAACCGAATATCTGAATCGGGATGCGGCCCCACTCGGCGGGGTCGGTGACGATGGCGCCCGATTGGTCTTCGTAGTTGAAGTAGAGGATTTCGGTCTCGGTCTTCGAGCCTTTTTTGTCGACGCGGCGGACGGTGATCGTCGGGACGTGGGTGTTGAGCTCGAAATTCTTGGAGTGGCTGACGCTGACGCTGGCCCCGCGCGCGGCGGCGCACTTTTCGAGTTGTTCGCGGGTGGTCTTCACGCGGCCGTCGGGCAGGATCTCGGCCCCGCAGTTTTCGGTCAATTCGGCTAAAAAGCTGTTCTGCTCGAGCATTTGAAATCTCCTGCGCGGTGAAGGATGAAAAAACCGTTGATGAAAAAAAATCTAAAAAACCGTTGTTAAGACTTCCGGGGGGGCTCCGTCCCGAGGGGGGCGAAAACCCGTCGAGCCGGAATCGCGGGCGCGCCTAACCGGGACTGCGCACACCGCCCGAGTCGTTAAAATCCGTCAAACCGGAACTGCGGGGACTTTCAATATGCGTATTGTCCGGGGTTATCCCCACCACCCCCATAGGGAGGCTGCCAGCCCTGGGGGTTACCACTCCCAGTAGACGGTGTAGGTCCTGCCCGTCACGGGGGCTTCCTCGTTCCAGACCAGGGAGACCTGGTTCCGGCCCGGAACCTTTTGAGGCACCAGCCGCCTTTTGTCAAAGCTCTGCGAGGCGCCCTCGGAGATCTCCCGCCGCGTGCCGAGAATCATCCGATCGGCGGGAAGGATGACCTCGAGGGTGAACCTTCCGGTGGGGTACTCCATCACCATGGATACCCATTCGTTGTGGGTGTTGAACGAATCGATCAACTCGATCTCGTGCCGAAGCTCAAAGAGCTCGCCGCTCAAAATCGGCCGGGGCAGTGAGAAAATGGCCGAAAAATCCGCCCCGGCGCCTTTGTTAATGCTGAAATCGAGCGAGGTCCAACCGGAATCGCCCCCCTGGCCCTCGCCGACGAGGCGGTAGGCGTATTCCACCTCCCGCCTACCGGTCCCGGTGTGGTAGCGGGTCCTGAGCTCGGGAAGATCGCGAAGAGCCAGGCAGCGGCGGGTGCTGATCATCTCGGCCTTGTGACCCTTGGAGTCGTGAATCGTGTATCGGCGCAAATGCTCTAAAATCCGGTAGTCGTAGGAAACGCCCTGACCGGCGTCATCGGCTTCCTTCATCATTTCATGCTGGTCGAACCGGATTTCAAGACTCTCCATCCGGTCGCCGAGAGTCTTTTGCCGGCGGAGGATTTCGCCCAGGCTCTCTTTGATCTCGCCCAGCACATCATCCAATTTTCCAGGTGATTCCGTCATACAACTTACCCCGCGGAAAGATACATTCATCCGGTTATTGAGAGTCCGCTGCTACTGGAATCCACTTACATCATGGGATTGAATGATTTGCAACCTCGCCCGGAATTTATAAAAAATGTCCCCGGGAAACCACCCCCATCCCGCCCGGCAGTATGGAGGGCGCGAGGGAGTGGAATCGCAGGCCTATTCCGGCTAATCTGAAAATCACTTGCTCAATCATTCCGCTTCGGTCCTTCCGGCCCGAGGGCGAAAGGGGCCCGCATGGTGACTATTGAACGCGTCGAGGCAATTCCGGTATCCATCCCGCTCAACCATCCATACAAAGACGCCAACCGGATTGAGACCCACTCCCGCGATGTGGTGGTGAAAATTACGGCCTCGGGAGGGGCGGTGGGTTGGGGCGGCGGATCTCCCCGGTCCTTTCCGACGGGTGAGACCCAGGCCTCGGCTTTCAAGGTGTTGGGCGACCACCTTCTCCCTCTCCTCAAGGGAAAAGACCCGTTTGAAATTGAGTCCATCCACCTTGAGATGGAATCGGCCATTCCGTTTCATTATGCTCCGAAGTCGGCCATCGATTGTGCGCTCTATGATCTGCAGGGGCGAATTCTCGATCAACCCGTTTACAACCTCCTCGGCGGAAAAATTCGCGGCGAAATGCCTTCTTTCGATATTCTCCCCCTGGAATCTCCCGAGAAAACCGCCGAAATCGCCGTAGCGGCGCAAGCCGAGGGTACGAAAGCCTTCAAGGTGAAAATGAACCGGGATGTACAAACGAGCGTGGCCCGCGTCCGCGCGGTGCGCGATGCGGCCGGCGGGGAGACAATGCTCGTCGTGGACGCCAACTCTTCTTGGACCCCGAAGCTGGCGATATCGGTTTGCGCCATGATTGAAGAATACGATGTCACCATGGTCGAGCAACCCGTTCCGGGACACGATTTGGATGGGATGGAGTTCATCACGCGAAACACCCGCGTCCGAATCGGAGCGGACGAGTCCATGCGCCCCGACTACATGACGGACCTCATGCGCCGCCGCGCCTCCGATGTTGTCAACATCAAGGTGAACAGGGAGGGCGGTCTCCTCCCCAGCAAAAAAGCCGCGGCCCTGGCCGAGGCGAACGGCATCGAAGGCCTCTGCGGCAGCGTTATCCAGGGGGCCTTGATCGACGCGGCGGCGGCGCACCTTTTCGCCTCCACGCCAGTGATCGTTTACAACGAGTCAGGCAAAGCGCCTGCCTGGCATGACATGGATATCGTCACAGGGTTCCGAGTCGAAAACGGAATGGTGAAAGTTCCCGAAGGCCCAGGTCTCGGGGTGGAAATTGATGAAAAAGCCCTGCGCCGGTTCACTTCCAGCGATTAAATCGGACCATCCACTCGAAAGAAAATCCTCCTCCGGGCGTACGGTTCCTTAGAATTTCGTCAATATGCCGCCACCCCGCCAACATTGCGGCATTTCGTTCCTCTAATGCACGCCAGTCCTGCCGTTCTTACGTCTCCAGAACCACCCCAACTACATTTCAGCGCAAATCAAAATATCAGATCCCCAGGAAAATCGGCATAATTCCGGCAATTTTCCCCACAATGTGAAGCTCAACACTTCTCAGCCAAGGCAAAACACCGCTCA
Source organism: bacterium (assembly GCA_030922375.1). Taxonomy (GTDB): domain Bacteria; phylum UBA8248; class UBA8248; order UBA8248; family UBA8248; genus UBA8248. Next base: position 15,018 of record JAVEPB010000132.1, read on the forward strand.
GGCACATCTTTCGCATTTTCCATTTGCGAAGGGCGGTTGGCGATTTAATGAATGGCCAGCAGACCCATTTCATGGAGGAGTGGCCAATGGAAAATTTCCTGGGATATCTGGCAATCGGAATTTTTCTTTACGGAAGTTGTGTGTTGGGCCAATTGAAAAAATCCGACTTTAGACCTCCCTGTTAAGGGGAGCCAAACGGACTAGCTCCCCCTTCCGGCGCGGGCGGCGATTTTATCGTCATCGGCGAGTTGGCCGCAGGCAGCACGAATATCGAGGCCTTTGCTCTGGCGGACAAAGGCGTCAAGTCCACTTTGAATCAAAATCCGGCGAAATTCGCCTACCCGGGAATCCGCCGGTCTCTCGAAGGAGACGCCTGGAAACGGATTCCAAGGTAAAAGATTCACCTTGCAACGGATTCCCCGGAGGAGTCCCACCAACTTCCTGGCATCCTCGGGAGAATCGTTCACTCCGCTTAGCAGGACATATTCGAACGTAATCCGCTGCCTTTCGGAGAGAGGAAGACTGCGGCAGGTCTTCAGAATTTCTTTTAATGGCCATTTCCGGTTCGGAGGTACAATCTTCCCGCGAGTGACATCATCCGCGGCATGGAGCGAAACGGCCACGCCGACACCCGGCACTTCCCGGACGAATTCATCAAGCTTTGGAGCAATACCCACAGTGGAAAGCGTCAAGCGCCTGGGCGACATGCCGACCCCCTTTGGATGTGTCAGCAACCGAACAGCGGCCACCGAAGCCTCCAGGTTATCCAACGGCTCCCCCATTCCCATGAAAACCACATTGTGGTAGCGCTCGCCCTCCGGGAGAAGCCTTCGGGCGGCTAGAAACTGCTCGACAATCTCTCCGGCCGAGAGTTGGCGGACAAACCCCATCTTCGCCGTCAGGCAAAAAGCGCACCCCATGGCGCATCCCACCTGAGTCGATATGCAAAGGGACCAGCGCGTCTTGCCATCGGGAAACGGCATGGGAACCCGGACGCTTTCCACAAGATTGCCGTCGCCGAGTCGCCAGAGAAACTTTTCGGTGCCGTCAGCTCCTTTTTCGACTTTCTCGGGCTCCAGCCAGCCAACTCGGGCCCGTCGCGCCAACTCCTCCCGAAATGCCCTTGGCAAGTCGCTCATCCGGTCAAGATCCGTTTCGCCTTTTGCGTAGATCCACGAGAATATCTGGCGTCCACGATAGGCTGGCTCACCCGCTTCCAAGCAAAACCCGATTATCTCCTCCTCGCTCATGCCCTTGAGATCGGTAATTTCCCGAACCGGAGAATCACCCTTCCAGTCGGGAGAATTTTTCGTCGACACCATGAATTCCATCTTTCTTTTCCGAGTGTTATGGTTCGGCCCGTTTACGTACGGGCCGGATCATAGCATGGCGGACCGCGGCCTTTTCTCACCGCCCACCAGATCTTGGAGAGTAATAGTAGATGACGATACGCGCTGTCTTGTTCGATCATGACGGAACTCTGGTGGATAGCTATGAGGGAATCGCCCATTGCATGGCACTAACCTGCCGGGATATCGGTCAGCCCGAGATGAGCGAGGAGGAGGTTCGCGCCTCAATCGGCCCCAGCCTCGAGGATCGATTCACACAGCTTTGGGGAACGGAGGTTTCCAAGCGGGCGGCTATAATTTACCGGTCCCACTACGAGACCCATTTCCTTTCTGGGACCCGTATTCTTCCGGACGTGCAGGAGACGCTCGATGCGATAGCCGAAAAAGGGTTGCCTATCGCCTGCGTCACCAACAAGACCTGGAGCTATTGTGTCCGCCAGCTGGAGCATTTTGGCCTGATGGAACGAATGACCGTGGTCATGGGAGCCAAACAGGGTTTACCTCCCAAGCCCGATCCGGCCATGCTCAATGCTGCTCTTGAAAAACTAGGCATCGAACCCGAAGCCGCAATAATGGTCGGCGACACCCCTATTGATATCAACGCCGCCCGCGCGGCGGGTGTACGCTCCTGCGCCGTCGCCGGAGATTTCGCCACCCGTGAGGAGATAGATCAGGCCCGTCCGGATATTTATATCGATCAAATCTCGAAAGTCATTGATTTCCTTTGAAATAGTCCAATCAATTCAAATGATGAAATACTTGCAATTTATCCAAGTATTAGTCATCATATTTACTGAAGGGCCCGTCATGGGGGAGGGCCCGAATTGATCGACTTTGGCTGGGTAGCCCTATATTTCTTTCATAGCGGCTCGTTTCCCATCCAATTAGTGGCATTCCTTTTTAGAGTCCACATGATCTCGCCCGTGGACAGAACAAGCCCTTCAATAACCGCCTGAAGAAGACGGGACAACAACTCATGCTATCCATCATCGTTGCATGTGGATTTCTGTATGCCGTTTTGCTCGGAATCGAGATTGCCTCTCCGTATCTTGGGAGGCGTCCCTGGACCCACCTCAGGCTCCTGTTCGGCGCCACCGGCGTAATTGTCCTTACCTTATCCGCAGCAAATTGGACCGGGTTAATTCCGGCATCGCTCATGCGGGCTCCTCAGGCGATAGATGCGCGATTATCCACCACCGCATCAGTCAAAACCGGTTGGTTCGCCTCCTCGGGGCTGGATATCCCTCCCGGGGCCGAAAATGGCCTTCACGCTGAAGACACCACCCAGGCCGGCGGGCGACATCCGGACATTTTTAGGTATATCCATTATTATTCAGCACTTTACGAGGTTGACCCCCTGCTCGTTAAAGCCGTCATCCGAGTGGAAAGCGCCTTCGACCCCTTCGCCGCTTCGAACAAAGGGGCCATGGGACTCATGCAAATCAACCGCATCACAGCCAAACACCTCGGCATGAGCAATCCTTTTGACATCCGGGAGAATATCGAAGGCGGAACCCGGTATCTCAAGACCCTCCTCAAAAAACATTACTGGGTTCTTCACCTCGCCCTTGCTTCCTATAATGCGGGCCCTGCGGCGGTGAGCCGCTACAAGGGAATCCCTCCCTTCCGCGAAACCCGGCGCTATGTCTGGAAGGTCATCAGCGAGTACCGGAAGCTAAAGCGCCTCGACAAGGTTTTTCGGGAAAGCCAGTTCCAGGCATCTCGCCCGGACCAGCCCGCCACCTCCCGGCGGCCCCAAGCGCTCAAATCCCCGGCAGGATCGAAGCGGGCCGCGGGCTAGGTTCCACCATCCCATCCAAATTCTCTTGATCAATGTATCGACGGCGCGCGGAACCTCTTTCGGGAGGAACGTCCAAGCATATAAAACCAGTCAATTCAAACATTTATTTCTATCGGCCGAAACAACTGCCCGCCCATCTTGTCTCATCGGGGATACCCCCTCATGGTGGGACAAACCTCAACCGGCAGAAGGTCAACGAATATGGTCCAAAATTCCCGAAGTCCCTCCATTCTTCGAAAAAAACTTCTCCGCCTCGCGGACGGCCTTCGCGAGCGTTTTGGGGTGCCCAGCCGACCCCGCCGGGCGAATATCCTCGACGCACTCGTTCAGACCTTGCTATCCCAGAGCACGACCGACCACAACCGGAACCTCGCCTTCAATGAACTGAAAAAACAATTTCCGGACTGGGAAGCCGCCTCCGCCGCGACCCAAGGCGCCCTGGCCCGCGCTGTGAGGTCGGCGGGACTCGGAAACCAAAAGGCCGCGCGAATCCGCTCTTTTCTTCACTGGCTCCGGGATGAACACGGAGAGCTCTCCCTTGAATTTTTAAAAGAAAAGAGCGATACACAGGCCGTCGAGCTTCTGACGCGGCACAAGGGAATCGGAATAAAAACCGCCTATGTTACGCTCATGTGGGCTTCGGACCGGGATCTTTTCGCGGTCGATGTTCACATCCACCGGATTGCCGGGCGGCTCGGCCTGATCGGCGCGAAAACGACCCCCGAGAAGGCGCACAGCGAACTCGGACCTTTCGTGCCCAAGGGCAGGGCCTTCGAACTTCATGTGAACATGCTCGCTTTGGGCCGAACCATCTGCAAGGCGAGAAGCCCCAAGTGCGGCGAATGCGATTTTCGCCGGATGTGTCACTACTACCGCGAGCTGAACAGGAAAAATTCGAACCAAGTCCCTGAGCCCAAACGCACCCGGGACAAACGGCGGCGGGCGCCAAAAAATTGAACGACCTGATTTCATCCATCGGCCTTGGCGAGTTCCTGGCCATCTGCTCCACATTTTCTTTTTCCATATCACAGATATTCATTCGTTTGGGGATGCGAACCGCCACCCCCGTCGCCGCGGCGTTCATCATCAACGGAACGGTGAGCCTTTGCGGTTTGGCTGTCTCAATCGTCAAGGGAACCCTATTCAACTCCACCCTGATACCTCTTTTGTGGTTCGCCGCGGTGGGTTTGGTTGGCCCCGGCATCGGCCGCATCTCATACTTCATCGGCATTACCCGCATGGGGCTCAGCCGTTCCGTCACCATTACGGCGAGCACCCCGCTGTGGAGCACCCTGATTGCCGTTATCGTCCTGGGGGAGGCCCCTACCGGATGGGTCGTGGCGGGAACCCTGGGAATCGTTTTCGGGGTTTCGATGCTCAGCCTCAGGGAGGATGAATCCCAGACCTTCAAATCCTGGTTTCAAGGGGCGCTGATATTTCCGCTGACGGCGTCAATTTCCTACGCCCTCCCTCCCCTTTTCTCCAAGTTCGCTTATGTTTATCAAAGAACCCCGGAGGTCGGCATCGGCGTGGCCTTTTTGGTGGCCAACGTTTTTCTTTTTGTGTGCAGGCCCCTCCTCCCCGGCCGCGGAGAGGTCACCATCAATCGTTCCGGATTCCTTTGGCTATTCGCCGCCGGGCTCTTCAGCACCGCGAGTTCGTTTCTGCTGTGGACGGCGATCATGGTGGGCGATATTTCGACGACGATGCCCCTGAGCCGGACCGCACCCATCCTCATCCTCAGTTATTTTTTCCTCGGAAAGATGGAGCCGATCACCCGCTGGATGGCGCTCGGAACGATAATTGTCGTCATCGGCGGGGTGCTGATCACCGCTCTCCGCTAGGGGAGGTCTGGTGAAAAACAGGCGCCCCAGGAGCGCCCGAAAAATACAACCTATTGATATTTAGACACTTACGCTACGATTGAAACCCGACATAGGGGCCCACGATTTCGATGTCGATATTTTCGGGACCCCGGACGTAGGCGATCATCCGCCCCCCCATTCCTCCGGAGTAGGGCTCGACTGAAAACTCCGCCCCCCGCGCCCGGAGCCAGTCCGCCGCTTCCTCCACGTCCTCCACCCCAATGCCGAAATGATCGAGCCCCTGCACCCGGACGGGGGCGACCGCGTCGGGATCTTCGTCAACCCTGAGACCTCGCACGAAAATCCGCATCGATCCCAGGAGAAGCGCCGCGCTCGGCGAGCCCTTGAAATCATCGTTATAGGAAATGATCTCGGCGCCGAAAACGCGCTCGAAAAATTCGGTCATCTCTTTGGCATCTCCGCAAACAATGTGAACGTGGTCGAATTTGAAATCCATGAGAACCGCCTCCGACGAACTGAATGATTAAGGTGTGATGATTGTGGGAGAATCGGGCTCCGAGCCACCGGGTTCCGGGCCGCCGCTTTCCTCGCCATGCTCATGACCGTGATCGTGGTCATGATCGTGGCCTTGGCCTTGCGCCTCCTGGCTCTGCCGGATCGCACGCTCGAGCATGGCGCCAATGGAGTAGCGGACCACCTCGGTGAAGAAGTCGGGTTGCGGTCCGCCCTCTCGCAGACGGTCCGCCAGTGAAATAATCTCGCTGGCGAGAGCAGCCTCCCCTTGTTGATGAAGCAGGTAGGCATTGTCCTCGAGTTGATAACTGAGGCGGCGCAGCAAATCGGTATTTTTATAGAGTTCGCTCGCCGCTTCCTCTATCGCCTTATCGAACAAGATGCGCCTCTGCTCGTCGTCCGTCGCCACCTGGCTCTGAAGCGCTTCGACGCATTTCTGAAAGTGGGGGACGATCAAACCCTCTTCGATCACCCAGGCCCAAAAAGCGGAATTTCCGAAAATGTCCTTGTGATCGATACGCCCATCCTCGCCCGAAGCCGGCTGGACCAACGCCCGCACCGGATGATCGCCCGGAAACGGAAACACCTCCGGATCGGCCAGGGGAGCGAGGAGGATCCTCGAGTGGGTGAAACCCTGTGGAATCGCCGAGCCGCCCCCGCTCTCGTTTTCCTGCTGTCCCCGCTGGAGGAGCCAGAACGCGTAACCCGCGGGAACCTCCACGGACGGGAGCCTTTGGTCCTGAGTCAACCTTCCGAAAAACTCCCGCAGTTCCTTCGCGGACATATCGGTTGAAACAAAGTCCTGAATCCCCCGCCCGTGCCTGAGCCTCGCCTGAAAGATAGAGCGCCCCCTCGGCTGGCGCGAACGCGCGATCCAGAGAATGAGGTTTCCGGCGCCATCGACCGAACTGACGATGGCTTTGACGTAATCGAGGCCATGCGAGGCGAGGCGAGGGCCTATGGACGATGAATCCTCCTCCAGAGCAACGCCCTTGCCGCGAAGCCGGAACAACGCCTTTCGAATACGGGAGCCGGCAGCCTTGTCCTTCACGGAATCGGCCAGGCGCGAGAGGCCCTCGACCGCCTCCGTCGTGGCCTCAGCCGTCATTGCATCGATTAAAACCGGTGGCGGAGCCGATCCCCGCGCCGCGAACGCATCAGCAAGCGCAATTGCCGCCTGAACCCGGACGCTTCCGGCACTCTCCCCCGAAAAGGCGTCCCGAAGGGCAACTTCCCGAAGGGAATCGGGAAGAGAATCAAGAATTTCGCTGATCGCGCCGGCCGCCTCGTCCGATAATCGATCGGCGTCGGCGAGATCCTCGGCGACTTTTCGCGCCCGCGCGATAGCGTCGCCGTCGAGTTCGACGGGAATTTTCACCCCTGCGTCGAGGGCCTGAATGGTTTCGCGGAGTGCGAACAGATCGTCCGGCGCCCACCTCAGGGAGCCCACGCGCTCCAAAAGACCGGGGACGGCAGCGGCATCTCCAAGCTCCCGAATCGAGCTTAGCGACGCCGCCCGCCCCTCGGGAGCGGTAGCCGCCAGATGTTCGAGCATGCCGGCGACTCCGACCTCGCCCATCTCCCGAATCTCATCAATCAGGGGCGCGGGAGCCATCGCCCCCGGCGGAGGCGGATCGGTGAACGAGGCCTCAAGGCCCGCCGCGATGGCCCGCGCATGTTTCAATTCCTGAGGAGAATAATTTTTTTTCGACGATTTTTTCTTTGTTTTTTTCGCCACTGTAATCCTCTTTCAAAGTTCCATGATCGAAGCGGCGTGCATCATCCTTTGAGGAGAAGTAACCTGTCAAGACAGTGTTTTAGCCGGAATCGGTTGCAATTTCTTTCGATTTGGGAAAAAGGAAGGACCCCTTGGGCATCGGCTCCATACCTTCGGAAGTTCACTGCCTGACGCTCGGCCATCGGTGGGGCACGGCGGCCATGGCGGCAAGCGAAAAAGGCGTCCGCGCTCTTTCACTTTTAGGCGGCCAAGGAAGCCTCGACCGAATACTGGCCGCCCGGGAAGGCTCCCGCCGAAAAACAATCCCCGCTCGGCCGGGCAATCCGCACCTTGAGCCGATGCGCGCCTGGCTTGATGCGCTGCTCAACCAGGGGCGGTATTATGCTCTTTCCGTCCCCCTCGACTGGCCACCCGGAACACCGTTTCAGGAAAGTGTCTGGCGGGCGGTCTCGGAGATTCCCCGGGGCGAGACAAAAACTTACTTGGATGTCGCCCGGACGATCGGAAACCCCCGCGCCTCTCGGGCCGTAGGCGCGGCCAATGCCGCCAATCCGATTCCACCGATCATCCCCTGTCACCGGTTGGTGGGAGTGGACGGCGGCCTGAAAGGCTACGCCGGGGGAACCGCGATGAAACGGTGGCTTCTCGATATCGAGCGGCCCTGAGCATTTTTTCGAGGAGCGAAAATGGAGAACCCGCGATGAAAACCTCCCTCTGGGTGGACACCGCCTTCAGCCACACCGAAGTTCCCCTCCGCCTCGCCGACACCGAAAAAGAACGCGGCGCCGCGCCGGGGGATATCGTCTGCTGCGTGATCGACGTGCTAAGAGCCACCTCGACAATCGCCGCCGCGATGGGGAACGGCTGCGCGGGTTTTTATCCCTGCGCCTCACCGGACGCCGCTCGGGAACTCGCCGCCTCGCTCCGCGCCGAGCATGGAAACGGCAACGTTCTCCTCGGCGGCGAGAAGGACGCCAGACCCATCGAGGGGTTCGACGGCGGAAACTCGCCCCGGGAATACGCGAGGGAGAGAATCGGGGGCCGCCGCCTCGTATTCTCGAGCACGAACGGCACGAGAACCCTCGACGCCGTCAAGGATTGCCGCGCGGTTTTCACCGCCGCCTACGCCAACCTCACCGCCGTGGCGACGCGGTTGGCCGATGAGCTCGAAAAAGGATCCGCTCTTCTCATCGCCTGCTCGGGCCGGGAGGGGGGCTACACCGTGGAAGACACCGTCGTGGCGGGCGAGCTCATCTCGAAACTCACCCCCCTCGTCGGTGAGATCGATCTCTCCGACACTTCGGCGGCAGCGCTCGAGATATCAAAAGCCGCGGAGGGCGACGGCGCCGCGATGCTCCGAAACTGCCGCTGGGGCCGATACCTCGCCGGCCTCGGGTTAGGAGATGACATCGACTTCTGCGGAAGGCGCGACTGGACAGACATCGTGCCCGAGATGAAGGACGGGGTGATATTGCCGGGCTAGCTATCCTCCTCCAGCGCACGCTCAATCTCCCCTTCCCCCTCCCCCGCTTTCCCGCCCGGCTTCATATGCACAAAAAACTCCCGGTTCCCCTTCGCGCCCCGGATGGGGCTCGCGCAGGCGGCGGCGGGGCCGAAGCCGTTTTCCGTGGCCCATGTCCATAGGGCCTCGAGCACGGCGCGGTGCACGGCCGGGTCCTTGACGATACCTCCCTTTCCGACCTGATCGCGTCCGGCCTCGAACTGGGGCTTTGCGAGGACGACCAATTCGGATTTTTCCGCCATGAGAGCGAGAACAGCGGGGAGAACCTTCGTCACCGAGATGAAGGAGAGGTCGACCGCCGCGAGATCGGGGACCCCAAGGTCGGGGGCCTCTAGGCCCGCAGCCTCGGAACCCGCGGCGCCGGCGAAATTCTCTTTCGTCAGATAGCGGGCGTTCACGCCCTCAAGCACCGTGACGCGCGGGTCCTCCCTGAGCGACCAGTCGAGCTGGCCCCTGCCGACATCGACGCAGACGGCGCGCCGGGCCCCGCGCCGGAGAATCACGTCCGTAAACCCGCCGGTGGACGAGCCGACATCGAGAAAAAAACGGCCTTCGGGAGAGATGGCGAACTCATCGAGGGCGGCGGCGAGCTTGAGCCCTCCGCGGCTGACGTATGGGCAGGGGTCTTCTCTGACGGCAATATCGGCATCGGGGGGAAAAGCGGAGCCGGCCTTGTCGGCCAAGACGCCTTTAACGGTGACGCGGCCGGCGAGGATGAGACGCTGAGCCCGCTCGCGGCTTGGGGCAAGGCCCCGCTCGACGAGAAGGCGGTCGAGGCGTTCGCCCTTAGGCATGCCCAGAGAGCGAGGAGGCTTTCTTGGCCCGGCCTTCGATTAAATCGCGGGCGGCCTGGGTGATGTCGCCGGGCGTGAGGCAGCAGTCCTCGCGCTGAAGGTCGGGCGCTCCGTGTTCGATGAACCGGTCGGGGAGTCCGAGGCGGGTCACCGCGACATTTTCAATGCCCCGTTCGGAGAGAAGCTCGACGACGGCGGAGCCCATGCCGCCCATGCGGACGCCTTCCTCGGTGGTGACAAGGCGCTTGCACCGCCGGGCGAGGTCCACGATTTTCTCCTCGTCGAGGGGTTTGACGAAGCGAAGATTCAGCACGGCCGCCTGGATGCGCAACTCATCGAGTTGGGCGGCCGATTCCATCGAAAGACCGACCATTGGACCCAGCGCGATGAGGGCCACGTCCTCGCCCTCGCGGACGAGTTCGGCCTCGCCGATCGGAAGCGGTTCGATTTCCTCATCCATCTCAACGCCCTCGCCCGCCCCTCGGGGAAAACGCACGGCCACCGGACCGGGATACTCGATGGCGGTGAGCGTCATGCGCTGAAGCTCGTTTTCGTCCTTGGGCGACATGATGACCATGTTGGGCAGGCACCTGAGATAGGCGATATCGAAGGCGCCCTGGTGCGTGGGCCCATCGTCGCCGACCAGGCCCGAGCGGTCGAGGGCGAAGGTGACGGGCACATTTGTCAGGCAAACATCGTGGATGATCTGGTCATAGGCCCGCTGAAGGAAAGTGCTGTAGATGGCGGCGACGGGTTTCATCCCTTGAAGCGCCAGACCCACCGCGAAAGTGACAGCGTGCTGCTCGCACATGCCCACGTCGAAGCATCGATCCGGAAACTCGGCCTGATAGTTCACCAGCGCGGTTCCCTCGA
>JAVEPB010000133.1 GCA_030922375.1 bacterium
CTTGTAGCCGTTGAAGACGCTGACGACATCGATGAACAGCATATCGCCCATGCGGAGCATGCGGTCCGAGAAATCGTGCGGATGCGGGTGGGAGCGGTTGCCGGAGATGACGTTGATATTCTGCATCTCCTCGGCGCCGTAGCGGTACATGACATCGCGCATCATGGCCGCGATGTCGAGCTCGCGCACTCCGGGCTTGGCGGTGTTGACCACCTCCCAGAAGGCGGCCTCTACGATTGAGATCGAGGTTTCGATGAGCTCGACCTCCTCGGGCGTCTTGATTTTGGAGGCATCGAGCAGCGTCTGCTGACCGTCCACCACCGTGATGCCCTCGGCTTCGAGGGCCTGAAGAATCGGAATCTCGGTGATGTCGAGCCCGACCGGTTCATTTGCCAGGCCAAGCTCTTCGAGGTGGGCCTTCACCATTTTCGCGAATTTTTCTGCATTTTCAGTGACCACATTGCGCGGGAAGGCGCCGCGCCAGGTGCCGATGGAGGGATGCATCCGGTCGGCTATCCACGGGCAAAGCGCTTTCTTCGCCTCGATCGCGCACCCCAGCTCGTAGAGGATAGGCTCCCGGTCCGCGGCGAAAAGAACGCTTCGAAGGAGCTTGTTGTTCGCCCAATCGTTCGCCTTGGTGCTGGTGATGTAGCGAATCCAGTCCGGGTCGAAGCAAAGGAGGACGGCGATCCCGTCCTGCTTCATCCGCTCGTTCGTTTTGCGCAGGCGATCCTTTCGAAGCTTGTCGTAGTCGATGCGAATTTCACAATCCTTGGCCATCAATCCGAATGTCATGGTGTGTCCTCCCTAAAATTTCGGTCCGCGGCGCGGCTTAACATTCCAGCTTGAATTTCCGGTTAAAAATTTCAATCCGGATTGTAGCGCGGCCCTGTATCGATCCCATAAGGGCGCTTGCCGTGCCGGCAGGATAATGGATGCCTGTTCTCGGTGGCCGTGATGACGGAAATCTTTTAACTTGAAGCCAATCGGAAACCGGTGTGACCGCCGGTTCCGGGAGTGCACCGTCAAGTATCGCAAGGCGCGATTTTGAGGATTAAATACCCGGGGGGAGTCTGTCCATGAAGGCCGCTATCTTCCGCGCGGGCAAGATCGGCGGAACGCTTGTACTCGCATTCATCCTGGCCGGCTGCCGTCATCCCGCGCCATCCTCGTCCGCATCTGACGCGGCGCTCAAGGGCGTGGACGTGGCTGGCGGCGGAAGGCTGAGAAAAGGCGGCGGACGGCGAAAAAGAGGCCGAAAAAGATCCCGGCGCGTCCTCGGCGATCAGGTCACACCCGGCGATCAGACCGCACCGGGCGGCGGCGCCACACTCGACGGCCAGGTGACCGAGGACGCTCTCGACGAGGAAACCCTCTGCGGCATCGGCCGGGGCCGGAGCTGCGATATCCAGGTCGCCGTCAAGCGGGGCCTGTTCGAGACCGGCCTGGAACCCGCGTTTCCAAAAGGTTTTGACTGCCTCGGCATCGACGAGGCCTGGGCCATCGACTACACCTACAAACGCGACCGGGAGAACTATCACGGAGGCATCGACATGCCGACGTCCTACGGCACGCCGATCATCGCCGCCGCCGACGGCACCGTGGTTGGCAAGTACGAGGGCCGGAGGACGATGCGCGGACGTGAGATCATCATTCGCCACAGCCCCGGGGACACCGGCCTGCCGGTGTGGACCTACACCCAGTACGCGCACTTCGATGAGATGCCGAAACGGGAGGTCGGCGAGCGCGTGAGGATGGGCGAGATCCTTGGCCCCACCGGCAACTCGGGCAAGCAAGGCCGCCGCGAACGGCGCCCGGCGATTCACTACGCCGTCTGGTTCTCCGCCGACCCGCGCTATGTGCCGCGCAGACGCAAGATCATTCCCGTCGGCGGCTTCTGGATGGACCCCATCGCCCTTTACCGCGGGGGGCCGCCGTTCGACTCGAAATCCATGAAGGCGCTCCCGGAGGGGGGGAAGCGGGTGCCCGTCTCCGTCATGACCAAGGACGGGAAGGTCATCCCGCCGGGGGCGAAGGTCGTCTGGCCTTATTTTTGCGAGCGGAAGTGAGGGCGGCGGCACAGCCGCGCCACCGGGTTAAAAGCGGCTCGCGGGACCGGTCTTGCATCCGGGATTAGCTTCGTTTCCGCTAGACCTCGAAAATTTTCTGCGCCGTTTTGTGGATGCACTCGCTCGCCCCGTTTTCCGTGACGATGTAGTTATCGCAATTCCAGACGAACAGGGATTCGGTCGCATATCCCGGGTGAACGGTCATGTTCATATTTTTTCGGATATTCATCGTCTCGTCGTCGCGGATCAGGGGCCGCTCCACCAGATCGTAGCCCTGGCCGTGGGCATAGACGCGCCTGTCCTCGGGCCGGCCGCGGCTCCTCATAAGAGCGTTGTGGGATTCGTAAATATCCTTGCACGGCGTTCCCGGCTTCAGCAAATCAACCGTGTTTCGCAGCGCCTCCAGGACGATGGCGTGCTCATCCAAAAGCTCTTGCGAGGCTTTCCCGACGATGCAGGACCGGCCCAGCTCGGCATAAAATCCGCCGCCGCCGTTATTTTCCACCAAAAGGGTGAACTGATCGCCGTCCTTGATCTCCCGGCCCTGGAAGTGACGCAGCCTGAGCCTCGCGGGAGTGCTCAGGGGCGCCGAGGAGCAAAGATAGATTCCTTGCTCGCTGCCCATGTCCTGTCCCACATGCTGGGCGATGGCGGCGAGCTCGAAATCCTTTACCCCGGGTTTCACCGCCTTGAAAGCGGCCTCCATGCACGCATCCTGCAAAAGAGCCGTCTCCTTGATTCTTTCCAGCTCCTCATCGCTCTTGATCGCCTTGATCTCATCGACCATCTCAGTCGCGTCCACGAATTTCGCCCGAGGGAGAGCGCCTCCCTTTAAATACTCCGAAAAGGCGGCGGACATCGTCCCGGGACACACGATGCCGACGGTGCACTCGCCTCGGGGCTTGATTTCTTCGGCCGCGAGTTCGGCGTCATAGTGTTTCGTGTAATGCGCGGAGGCGAAATAACGGGCGAACATCACCTTCTTGACGCCCCGGTCGGGGGATTCCTCCACCTCGGATGGGTCGACGATATCTCCCCGGGGCCCCTGTCGGATGACCGTCATGCCGTCGTCCCTGGGGAAAATCACGGTGTCTGGATAACCGTTCCGCGCGGGGATATCGGTGAAATACTTTACATATCCGCCGATGAATTCATTAAAACCCTGCATCACAAGCACATCGACGCCGCGCTCCGCCATCGCCCCTCTGACGGCGGCCCACCTTCTTTCCAGCTCCTCATCCGAAATGGGCAGAACCAATCTCTCCCGCTCGCTCATGACTGTCTCCCGGTGTTTCGGGCCAATGTTTCAGGTATGGCAGGCCGCCTCGCCTACCTGTCCACCGTATTGATCAGATTATCCTTCTCGCCATTCAGGAACCGGCGCAGGTTTTCCTCGAAAATGGGCATTACCTGCTCGATATAGTTATCCGTATATCCGCCGATGTGGGGCGTAATGATAACGTTTTCCATCCCCCAAAGAGGGCTTTCCTCGGGCAGGGGCTCCACCTGGAAGACGTCGAGACCGGCGCCGGCGATTTGGCCATTTTTCAAAGCGGCGATCAGCGCCACCTCGTCCACAACGCCGCCTCTTGAGATGTTGATCAAAAAACCCGTGGGCTTCATGGCCGCGAGGAGTTTCTCATTCACGATTTTTTCGGTCTCGGGCGACAGGGGAACGACGACGATAAAAAAATCGGCCTCGGCCGCCGCCCTCGGAAGTTCCTCCCGGGAATAGAATTCATCTATCCATTCGATATCCCTTTTTGTGGACGTGATGCCGATGACGCCCATGCCGAACGCTTTGCTCTTTCTGGCGACTTCCTCTCCGATGGCGCCGATGCCGAAAACGGCCACGGTCTTTTTTTCCAAAAGCGGCATCGGCCATCGTTCGTAAAGTTTCCTTTCCTGGTTCTTGACGAACCTGTGGAAGACGCGATTCAGGGAGAGCATGAGGAGAACAGCCAGTTCCGACATCTGGGGGCCATGTATCCCCCGGCAATTGGTGACCACCGTTTCTTTTTTCAGGCATGGAAACGCAAGAAGATTGTCCACCCCTGTCGTGAAGGCATGGACCCATTCGAGCCGGCGGGCTTTTTCGATGTCTTCGCTGCGAAGCCTGGGAGCCAGTACGGCCAGGATCTGGGCTTCCTTGAGTAATTCTCCGGCTTCGGCCGGAGTTCGCGCCGTGGTGATCGACAGGCCGGCAAATTTTGGCTGCAAATACGCTTTGTACTGATCCGCGATCTCATCAATGATCAATAAATTTACCATCGGCGCTCCAGTAGATTTGTAAAAAACAAACGGCTCTCCACTCTACAAATCTCAGTCCAGATAGAGAAGCCGCGCCGGGTTGGTCTTGAACATGAGCTCCAGCGCCTCCTCGCTGATCCCGAAGGCCAGCATCGCCCGGATGAAGATGCGCATGCCCGCGAGCGCGTCCACATGGAGCAGCTGGCCGAAGTCGCTCGCCGCGATGCAGCGCTCGGCCCCGATCGCCTCGACCACGCGGGGCGTCTCGAACGGGTCGACGACGGGCTGGTACATGCTCGGGATCATCGGCTGGCAATAGGTGCCCACATAGGTTCCCAGATCGGCGAGCTCCTTCATCTCGTCGAGGGTGAGCTTGTTCAGCTCGAGCAGCGGGTGGTCGAGGATCGCCCGGGCTCCCACCTCCTTCGCCGCCTGGGCGAGCGGAAGGAGCTCGAAGAAATCCGTGTGGCCGAATCCGACTCCCGCGCCGCCCTCGGCGGCGAGCTCCATGATCTTCACCACGTCGGGGTAAATCTTCCTGTTCTTGTCCACCAGGTTGATGCCGCTCTCCTTGCCGAGAGCGCGGTAGTAGCCCGAAGAGTTGAACGTGGGGAACCAGACCATCTTGCACTTGGGGTACTGAAGGGCGATGCGCACCGCATCGGGGTTCATCCCGAAGTTGAGGCCGATGCCGCCGTAAACCTCCACCCCCCGGGGGAGTTCCTCCCGGGTCACCATGTCGTCTATTTGCCTTTGGACCAGGTAGGCGCACCCGGCCGTGAGGTTGTAGTGGTCCTTGAAGCAGACCGACCGCATCCCGGCCCGGGCGGCCTCGACCGCCACCTGGATCATGTCCTGATTGCGCTGGACGAAATCGGGGTAGACGTGGATGTGGTGATC
>JAVEPB010000134.1 GCA_030922375.1 bacterium
GGATGGGCTACGGCGGCGGCGGCGGAATCGGATTGCTCGAGATACTCCTTATCGGCGGCGGCATTTTTCTTTTTATGCGCTACCTCAGAAACCGTCAGGCGCCCGCTTACAGCGGCAACTACGGTGGTTCTTCCTATTCGAGGGACGATCCCTACGGCGTGGGGAGTTCCCACGACAGGAGCGAGTCCCCTGGGGGCGTCTATCGGGGGCCTGACATCGGCTCGGGCTATGGGCGAGGGTCGGGGCCGGTGGCGGCGACCTATGCCGCGGACTCTCGCGCCGAGGAGGGCTTGCCCGGCATAAAATCCTCGGACGGTTCTTTTTCCCGCGAGAATTTTTTGCTCGATGTGCGCGAGACATTCATGCGCTTTCAGGTCGCCTGGGTGGCGCGCGACCTCTCGCCGATTCGCGAATTGCTAGACAGCGATATTTTCGATCAGTGCCAACGCGATCTGGATAAGCTGAAGAGCGAGGGCCGGATAAATAAGCTCGATAATCTCGAAATCCTCAGGCTCGAGATCGCCGAAAGCTGGCAGGAGGAGGGACACGATTTCATCACCGTGACCTACGAGGCGAGCCTGCTCGATTATGTGGTTTCGGAATCAAGCGGCGAAGTGCTGGAGGGAAATCCCTCCGAGCCCGTTCGGTTCACCGAGCACTGGACCTGGGTGCGCTCCTCGGGTCCGGGCCGTTGGTTCCTCTCCGCGATCAGCCAGGCGTGAGGAGGGAGGAGGCTATTCCTCGGCGGAGGCGTCTTCTTCCCCGTACTTTTTGCCGCCTTCCCAGTCCTTGAGCGACCACCAGAGGTAGAGAATCCCGCCCAGGAAGGCGGCCATCACGGCCGCGAATCCGACGAGAAGATAAAGCGGCAGCCCGCCACGGTAGGCCTGCCCTGTGTTCGGCTGGAGTGAAGCGTCGCCGGAAGTTCGGGGCGCAGGAGCGGATACCGAGGCTGCTCTCTTCGCCATTATCGCTTCCTCGGCTTCGAACTTCGTATAGCCGTGGTAGATCAGTGCGCCGATCGCGGCGACGATCAGCAGGGTGCATATGGGCCATTTGAGTCCGCCGCCGGTTTTTTTCTCCACGCTCATTTTTTCACCTTCGGAATGATTTCCTCCGCCAGCAGGGTCATCTGATCCATGTCCGACTCCGGCGAGCCCACCGGCCGGAGGATGAAGTGTGACGCCCCGGCCTCGGTGAACGCTTCGAGTTGTTCAGCGCAACGGGCCGGCGGCCCGTGAATCAGGTACTTTTCGGCGATGCCCTCGAAATCCATATTGTAGCGCCTTGTGAGGTATCCCGTCCCGGTTCTGAGGGCGCGATCCTCATCGTCATCAATGTAGATAAAGGCATGGTGCGCCGCTGTCCACCCGCCATCAGAAATCGGAAGCTCACGCCCCGCCTTTTCGGCCATTTCTTGGATTTGTTTCATTCCCTCGGCGAACCGCCTGGCGGTGAACAGATAGGACACGTATCCGTCGCCCAGCAGGGCGGCGCGCTTCCGGGCGGCGTCGCTCCGCCCGCCGATCCAGATGGGCGGGCCGCCCGGGGTGGCGGGCGGCGGGCTCTGTACGGTCTCTTCGAACGACCAAAACCGGCCTTCATGGCTGACCGGTTTTCCGCTCCAGAGCTTTCGGATGATTTCGATAGCTTCGTCGGTTCGCGCGCCGCGCTCTTTTAACGGAACGCCGCAGAGATCGAATTCCTCCTTTCCCTCCCCGCCGACACCGACTCCGAAAACGAACCGGTCTCCACCCGAGAGAAAATCCACAGTCGCCGCGGTCTTGGCGGCGACGCCGGGGGTGCGGAGGGGGAGAAGGTAGACCGAGGTTCCGATGGTGAGGCGGGAGGTGCGCGCCGCGAAGGCCGCCAGCGTCGTCAGGCTCTCGGTAAAATGGCCGCCGTGGAAGGTGATGTGATCCCCGATCCAGAGCGAATCGAACCCGAGGGCCTCGACGGCCTCGGCGGCGGAAAACATCGCCTCCGGCGGAGAAGGGCGGTCGGGGTGCATCCCCCAGGTGATTCCAAACCGGATGGGTGGCGCCATTTTTTTGTCCTTTTCGTTTTGCCGCGTGCGGGAATCTGGCCTGTTCGCCCCTGGCGGTCAACACGGCCGCCGGGATATTAACACGCCGATTGATTATCGGATTCCCACTCCGGCCCTGGCTGCGATTTTCCGCAAGAGATCTCCCTGTGCGTCAAGAAAGCTGATTCCGGGCGTCAGCCAGCCCCCCGGATTTGAGAGATCCTCGATTGGCCGCGCCGGGCGGATCGCATGTAAGTCATTGTAAACAAATCGAATGTAATTTTTTGATGATTTGGCACCGATCATGCTCTACCGGGGTTAGGTAGATGCGGAATCTTGCAGAACAATCCTCGGGAGAGTGAATAATGGTTGAAACCCGCATGGATGTGATGATTTCCAGGCTTACGGCTCAATCGCAACCCATTAGCAATCGCCCGAGGCAGCCCGCCAGCGAACAGGCTGTCCAGGCGCGGCCTGCCGAGGACGCCCGATCCGTCGAGACAGATATCGCCAGAATCTTCGCCAAACGGGCGTTTCAGGCAAACCCCTCCACGGAGACCAGGCCCGCCGCATCCCCCAAAGAGGGGCCGCGCGGAGGCCATCTGGACATTCTCGCCTAGTTTTTTCGCGGCGTCCCCCGCCTCGCCGCCGGTAATTGGCCGGTGACAGTCGGAATATGCTAGTCTCCCCGTGTGGCCGGGTGGTTTCCGGCCGCGCTTCCGGGGGAGGATTAGCCAGATGATCGAAGCAGTCGGATCCGTTTTACCGCCCGCATTGCGGCCCAAGCTCACCGCGCCCCCCGAGACGCCTCCGGCGCAGTTCCAAGTCATCAGCAAGGTTTCTCAAATTGACGTGGCCAGCCAACGCGCGGCAAGTATTCTCTCCCGAATCAGCTCCTCGCAAGAAGAAGAAAAACCACCACCAGTCCTTGAAGACGATTTACCCGAGGTCGAAGTCTCCAGGGGCAAGGCGGTAAACGTCACGACCTGAATTTCCCCGAGTTTATATCCTTTCGATTTGCCTCATCGGTTTCACTTGGACGAAAGTTCGGTGTAGTCTCTTGGCCGTCCGTGGGGGGCGGATATTTGAAAATGCCCCTCCCGATTAAAAACAGAGCGCACCCCGTGTGCGGGGAACGCCGTACCGAAGGAGCATCAAATGGTCGATATCCGGCCCTTTCGCGGGCTGCGCCACGCCGGCATCTCTCCCGATCAAATTGGGGAGGTGACTTCACCTCCCTACGACGTTTTCTCGCCGGAGTTGCGGCGCGCCTATTTTGAGCGCCATCCGCATAATACCGTCCGCCTCATCCTGGGTGAAATTCTGGACGGCGAAACGGATGACTCCGGGCGAGTTGGCCGCGCCGTGGGCCATATGACCGACTGGCGGCGGGAGGGGATTCTCGCCGCCGACGAGAAACCCGCCCTTTACCCCTACCGTCAGATATTCACGTTACCGGACGGAACAAGGCTCGAGCGGCGGGCGTTTTTTACTTCCGTCCGGCTCGAAAAATACGGCGAGGGCAAGATTTATCCGCACGAGCAAACTTTCGCCAAGACGAAAGGGTTTTTGTTTGATCTCTATAGTGGATGCGGAGCGCACTTCGGCCCCATCTTTTCCTTTTACGACGATCCCGAGGACGGCGCGACAAAAGCCCTTGCCGCTTCGGTGGAGGGCGCGCCGATCGCCGACTTCGAGGAAGAGGGCGTGCGCCACACGCTCTGGCGATGCGAGGACCCATCGGCCATCGGGGCCGCTCAAAAAGCGCTGGCTGGCAGGGAGGTCTTTATCGCGGACGGGCATCACCGATACGAAACTTCCCTGAATATTCAGGAGGCCTCGCGGGAAATGGGCGTGAATCATAACGATGAGGTCAACTACACGCTGATGTGTCTGGCGAATGCGTCGGATCCCGGAATGGTTGTCCTGCCCACCCACCGGCTATTGAAAAAAATCGGCTCGCCGGTTGAGGCCGCGCTCGCGTCGCTGGGGGGAGCTTACGAAGTGACCGAAGAGCCCGCGCCGGCGGAGGGCGAAGGCGAGGCGGTGGCTCAGCGCCTACGGGAGCTGGGGAGCGGGGGACGCACGGCGTTTTCCCTTTTTTCCGGCGAAGGCCCCCTGCGTTACCTTGTCAGGAAAGAGAGTCCCCAGACGGATGCCGGCGATACCGCCGGGACCGTCGCTTCCCTCGACGTCAGCCGCCTTCACGCCGATGTCGTGGACGGCGCCCTCGCGGCCTCGCACGATGAAGCCGACATCGCCTTCACGCCCGATCCCGAGGCCGCTCTTGCCGCTGCGCGCTCGGGCGAGTGCGCGGTTTCTTTGTTGCTCAATCCGACTCCGATCCTGTCGGTGGTGAAAATCGCCAAGGCCGGCGGCAAGATGCCCCACAAGTCCACCTATTTTTTTCCGAAACTCAGGACCGGCCTGGTCTTCCACGCCTTCGCGCCCCCCGCGATGGATTGAGGTCCTCCCGGTGATGAAGTTCGAGACGGCCGAATTCATCACAAGCGCCGCCGATCGCCGCGGCTGGATCGCCGAGGAGGCCCCCGAGATCGCCATCGCCGGGCGCAGCAACGTCGGCAAATCCACCCTTATCAATGCGCTATGCCGCCGAAAAAAGCTCGCCAAGACCAGCGGCACACCCGGCAAAACCCAACTCATCAACTTCTTCCGGATTGATGGCGGCTCCATCCTCGTCGATTTGCCCGGCTACGGGTTCGCCAAGGTTCCCGTCGCGGTCAAGAACAATTGGCGGCGCATGGTCGAGGTATACCTGAAAGAGCGAGAGACGCTGCGCGGGGTGGTCGTCCTGGTCGATTCGCGGCGCGGCGCGAAGGAGATGGATCTGGATCTAGTCGAATGGCTCGCCGAGGCCGGCCTTCCCGCGTGTCTGGTTCTCACCAAAATCGACAAGCTCAAGCAAAGAGAACGGAAAATTGCCGCCGATGGGCTGACAAAAACCCTCATCGGGGGCGGCGAACGCTTCGGCCATTGGTCCGGGCCGATCCTCACCAGCGCCGAAAAAGGCTGGGGCCGCAAGGAACTCATCGCGCAGTTGAATGAATGGCTGGAAGAAGATCGGTGATCGCCGACAAGAATTTCTCCGGCGCTCCTCTAAAACGATTTTAGTATGTTAATACAGGTTAATAGCAATCTTCCCGACAATCCATAGCCCTGAGCGAGGCTGCCGTGACCGCGAAAAAAAAGACCGCGAAAGCGCCGTCCAAAAAAGCAGCAAAAAAACCCACGAAAAAAGCCGCCGCGAAAAAAACACCGGCCAAAAAATCCGCGGCGAAAAAGAAAAAAGCCCCCGCAAACGTGATGGGCTGGAAGCCGGGGGTGCCCAAGGAAAAGCCCAAGGACCGGGCCTACGAAGGCCCGCTCCGGGTGAACGCAAAACCGAAAAAAAACGATCTGATTTTCTTCGGGGTGGGGGGAGTGCCCCATTCCACCAACCCGAAGAGCCACCCCGGCGCGGTGCGCAGGCTGCGCGAGCTGGGCCTGGGCGTCTACGAAATGGAGTTTGTCCACGGGGTGCGCATCAGGCCCGAGACCTGCGATGAGGTGATGGCGGCACAGAAGGAAACCGGCGTCCATGTCACCGCGCACGGCCCTTACTACATCAATCTTTACTCGTTGGAAGAGGAGAAGATCGAGGCGAGCCGGAAGCGCGTACTCGATACCGCGCGTGCGCTCGAGGCCTGCGGAGGCGACGGCGCCTGTTTTCATCCGGGATTTTATCAAAAGCGCGATCCGGCCGAGGTGCACGCCTTCATGGAAAAACAGATCGGCGAGCTGGCCGATATTTTGAAAAAGGAAGGGTGTCCGGTTCGGCTCGACCCGGAGACAACCGGCAAGGAGAGCCAGTTCGGCTCGCTCGCCGAGCTTTGCGGCATGGGCGAGGCATTAATGGGAAAGAACACCGGCATCACGATCGACTTCGCGCATATTCATGCGCGGACGGTGGGAGCGAACAATACCTACGATGAGTTCGCGGGCCAACTCGAATTGATGAAAAACAAGATGGGTGAGGAAGCGCTCGCCTCGATGCACATCCATCTTTCGGGCATCGCCTATACCGAGAAAGGCGAGGCGCACCATCTGGAACTAGACGATTCGGACATGAACTACGAGGATCTGTTCCGGGCGCTGATTGATTTTGGCGCCTCGGGGCGGGTGGTTTGCGAGAGCCCGGCGCTGGAGTACGATGCCCTCATCATGCAGAAAGCCTACCGGCGCCTGAACGGGAGCTAAGTCCGGCCGTTTCCGGTTGATCGGTCCTGTCCGGCAAAACCGCAGGTTGACCCCGTACCATAGTACGGGGTATAGATTTTCTTAATCACATATGGCCACCAGTGTTTTTGCGTAAAAAGGGGAGAAGCACGATGGTGGAAAAAAAAGAGTTTCGGCTCGCCGAATTTTTCAAGATTTTATTGGTGAAAACGGGGGTGAGCCCCTGATGCGCGCCGTCACTGGTCCCGGGTCTCGGGGCCGCTATCATCGGCGCGCTGGGTAGCCTGACGGCTTACCGGCCCTATTTCGTTGCGTTTGCGATCGTCGCTCTTGGATGGACGTTCTTTCGCCACTACGGGTGGTGTATATCAAGATCTTGGGGAGAAGGTCTCTCGGCGATTTTCGTTTGCCTCCGGCCCTCTAGCGAAAGGGATGCCGGGCTCTACATTGGTTCGCTCCTCGTCCTTGCCGTGATCATCGCGCCGCCCTGGAGCGTGACCCAGTATTTCAAGCCCGCGAACCCTTGCGCGGTATCCTATCCTCGGCAGAGGGTCGTCCCTGCCGCGGAATCTCCGCGTCCCATAATTCAACAAATTTCGGAATCCAGTAATCCCTGCGATTCCGGGAATCGGCACTCGGTCCATTAGTTCCTGGGCCTGCTCGTAGCGATACCCTGGCTTTTCCGGTCCGGCTTGACTTCGTATATAGGCATGAAATGTGGGTTTAAATCCGGAGGACGCCCTCCGGCCCGCCCCGCCGAGGTGAATATAATGATGGAAACCGAAGCGAAGAAAAGAATTGGTTGGATGGGTTCTATTTTTTCAGGAGCTGCCTCCACTGCTTGATGAGTCCCGGCGCTGGCTCCGAGTCTCGGTGCCTCGATTTTTGGCGGCCTTGGCAGCTTAACGTCCTATCGTCCCTACTTTCTGGCCTTTGCGGCCGTTTCGCTGGCATGGATGTTTTTTCGTCACTTTAAAAACCGTATCTCCATCGCATGGAAACGGGGCGCGGTCGCGGCGCTTGCCGAGTTCAAGCCACGAAGCGGCAAGGACTACCGCCTTTACCTGGGAGCGGCGGTGGTGGTCCTCTTGATGTCCTTTCCGCAATGGGGACGGCCTCTTCTTGCGAAGCCTAAAAACCCCTGCGCGGCGTTAAATCCTGGTGCTAAGACAAATCCTTGCGCAGCGGTAAACCCCTGCAGGGCGGCAAATCCCTACGGTACCAAGCCCCCAAGCCGAAAGTAATTTTCTGCACCCATCGAGTGGCTTCAATTCGGTTTGACTGTTTGACGCCTTGCGTGAGTGGGTTGACTCCGTACCTAGGTACAGGCTATAGGATGCTCCCATCGCGGCGCGGCCGCTTATTGTTTTGCCTAAGACAGGAGAAAGAAATGAACGAAGGCGTAAAAGAAGTCATCGTTTACTCGTCCACGACCTGACCCCCCTGCAAGGCCGTGAGAGAGTTTCTCTCACATCATGGCATTCCCTTCACGGAAAACCTCGTGGATCAAGATTCCCAGGCGCTCGAAGCATTTAAAAAAACCGGCTCGCGCGGCACGCCCACGATTCTCGTCGGGGACGAGATGGTGATTGGTTTTGATCGCGGGCGGCTTGAGCAGCTCTTGGGAATCAAATAACGGGAGCCCGGAAAATGACGGCAAAGGAGCGTCGACTTCTCTGTCCGGTATGAGGCCAGACGATTCCCGTACCGGCCGGTACGGCGCATGACGATTTGTTCGATTGCCCCAACTGTGCAGGCATCATGCTTCGCCTCGGCGAAGAGAGCGGAGAGGATGTCCTTTGCGCGGTGCAAATGATTTCGTGTCCTGGTTGCGGCGAGCGATTGCCCATCGATGATGATACGCCGCCGGGGACCCTCGTCCGGCATGACGGGGCCGAGTTTGTCCTGACCAAGGAGTTCGGTGCTTTTGCGCTTGAGAGTTCGTGAAGATCCCGGAGCGATAACGCTTCGGGACAGGAGGCCGATCATGGACGCGATGACGATTGGAAAACTTGCCCGGAAGGCGGATGTGAACGTCGAGACCATCCGCTATTACGAGAGACGCGGCCTCATCGAGTGTCCCCGGGAGCGGCGGGGTGCATATCGCGTCTATCCCGTTGAAACCGCATCCCTTGTCCGGAGCATCAAACGGGCGCAGTCGCTCGGATTTTCGCTCAAGGAAATCAAAGAGCTGATGTCGCTTCGGCTGGACGAGGAAGCGATGTGCGGCGACGTTTTGACCCGGACGGAAAAAAAGATCGCCGAAATAGACGAAAAACTTCGTTCGCTTCGGGCGGTGAAAAAGCAGCTTGTCCGGCTCGCCTCCGCCTGCCGTGAGACGACGCCCGCTTCGGAGTGCCCGATCCTCGAGGCGTTCGAGGGGGGAGGGAAAAGCTTTCGCGTACACGAGGAGAAATGGGTGAGAGGAAATGAGTAAAGCCCCGCCGGAGAGTAGCTTCGCCGGGAAGGCGCTTTTGGCGGCGGCTTTTTTCACCTGCCCCTGCCACCTCCCGGTTTATTTAGCACTCTTTGGAGGGACGGCCCTGGGCACCTACCTGGCCAAGTACATTTGGTTCTCCGCCGCCGCCCTCACGGTGGTGTTTCTGTTTTCCCTCTTTGCGGGGGTGCGAATGATTAAGGCCAGGGAGGCATCCTAAACGCTCCCGTAAGCAACTGAATTATTGACAATTAAAGCTTTAAGGTCGTTTCCTCCTCTTTATTTCCAAATCAGCGCTTCGCTTGGCATCCCTTGGAGCCAGTGTTAAAATCGCCCCCGTTTTTGCGCCTGAATTATGCCGGACCGCAAAACTTCCATAGCCGTCACCGACCCATCTGAAGGAGTTTTTGTTGTGGCAGAGAGAGACTTTGAAATCATCATTGTGGGTGCGGGCCCGGCGGGTTTGACGGCAGGCCTTTATGTCTCGCGCTCGAAGATCAATG
Source organism: bacterium (assembly GCA_030922375.1). GTDB lineage: Bacteria > UBA8248 > UBA8248 > UBA8248 > UBA8248 > UBA8248. The sequence continues at coordinate 9,203 of JAVEPB010000134.1, forward strand.
TCATGTGTTTTGAAAAGCTCGCTCCGGGCGGCGAAATTCTCAATACCGAGCACGTTGAGGACTATCCGGGCTTCGAAATGATTGGCGGTCCGGAACTCGCTCAGAAATTCACCGATCATGCCGTTAAATTCGGCCTCAAGATCGAGATGGAGGAAGTCACCGAAATCCGAAAGGACGGCGACGATTTTCTCGTCAAGACCGACATGGGCGAATACCGCTGCGGCGCGGTGATTTATACGGCTGGCGGGTTTCCGCGAAAACTCGATATCCCAGGCGAGGAGAAATATGCCGGCAAGGGTGTGAGCTACTGTGCCTTATGCGACGGCGCTTTTTTCCAGGATGAAGTCATCACCGTCGTCGGCGGTGGGAACAGCGCGGTCGAAGAGGCCCAGTTCCTCACGAAGTACGGCTCGAAAGTCTATCTTGTTCACCGGCGCCAGGGGTTTCGGGCGCACCAGGTGGCCGTGGACAAGCTCACGGAAAACGAAAAGGTCGAATTCATTCTTGACCATGTGGCCGAGGAAGTAATCGGAGACGATAAGGAGATGAAAGCGCTTCGCCTGAAAAATGTCAAAACCGGCGAAACGCAGGATATTGAAGCCAACGGGCTTTTCGTCTTCGTCGGGTTTATCCCGAACACCGATATTATCAAGGAAGAGGTGGAAAAAGACGAAAGCGGGTTCATCGTTACCGATCAGAACATGGAGACGAATATACCCGGTCTTTTTGTTGCCGGCGACTGCAGGAGCCAGTTAATCAGGCAGATTACGAACGCCTCCGGCGATGCGACAACTGCGGCCGTGGCGGCCGAAAAATACCTAGAAGCCCAGGAAGACGCCAAGAAAGAGTCCGCCCCCGCCGCTTCGTAATATGATATTCTCCGGCGGATAGTGAATTAACGCCGAACGGGAGATTTGAAATGCAGCTTTCGACTGCCATCAAGCGGTTTTTTCTATATGACATTGTCCGGGGTTTGACGATCACGCTCCGTCATCTGGTCAAGAAACCGGTTACGCTTCAATACCCCGACGAGCGGTGGGAGACGGCCGAGCGCTTTCGCGGTTTTTTGGGCCTGACGCGCGATTTCCAAACGGGCGAGGAGAACTGCATCGGCTGTTTGAATTGCGAGAAAGCCTGCCCGGTGGATTGCATCACTATTTCCACCGCTGGCAAGGGCCGCGAGATGTATGCCCGGGAATTTTATATCGACTACATGAGGTGCATGTACTGCGGTTTGTGCGTGGAATCGTGTCCGACCACCCCGAAATCCATCGTTCATACGAACCAGTACGAGACCACCGGTTACTTTCGCGACGATTTGGTCTTCGAGAAAGAGCGTCTCTATGATATTTGGGAGAAAGAGTCGAACTTTAACGGCCCCCGTCCCTGGGGAAAACTCTTCGGTCTCCGCAACATGGAAAACGAAAGGCGGCCGGCCGAGCCGGAGCCGGAGGCGGAAGCGGCCGCTCCCGCGGAATAGACCCTTTCTTATCGGCGGCATCCATTGAGCTTTTTCACTTCAAATTTTGACGAAATTCGATCCGGAAAAATAACGGATGTCTACTTCGAGCGGGCCAAGCGCGTTCTCGAAGCCAAGAATATCCGTAAGCGTGCGCGCCTGGAAGTGGTGGCCAAGTCTCTTCCGTCGGATTGGAGCGTGTTTGTCGGCCTGGCGGAAATTCTCTCTCTTCTTGAAGACCTCCCTGTCAACGTCCGCTCTGTTCCCGAGGGGACGGTATTCCGGCCCTTTCAACCGGTCATGGAAATCGAAGGCGTCTATAACGATTTCGGCTCATTAGAGACGGCTATCCTCGGCCTGATGTGCCAGTCGAGTGGCGTCGCCACCAAGGCCGCCCGTTGTCGCATCGCTGCGGGAAATCTTCAGCTTGTCAGCTTCGGGGCCCGGCGGATGCATCCGTCCATCGCCCCGATGATCGACAGGGCGGCTTATATCGGCGGTTGTGACGGGGTGGCCCTCACCAGCGGGGCGGAGATGCTGGGACTCCCGGCTATTGGGACAATGCCTCATTCTCTCATTCTCATGATGGGGGGGCTCGTCCCCGCGCTCAAGGCGTTTGACGAGATAATCGAGGACGGCGTTCGACGCGTGGCTCTGGTTGACACATTCGGTGACGAGAAGTTCGAGGCCCTCAATGCCGCCAAGGCCATCACGGATCGCCTCTTCGCCGTCCGCCTGGACACCCCCGGCTCGAGACGCGGGGATTTCGAACAGATACTCCGGGAGGTCCGATGGGAACTCGACCGGGCGGGTTACCGGCACGTCAAACTTTTCGTGAGCGGCGGCCTTGACGAGGATAAAATAATTGCCCTGGGTGATTCGGTGGACGGCGGCTTCGGCGTCGGAACGGCGATTAGCGCCGCCGCTACCATCGACTATTCGATGGACATCGTTGAGATCGAAGGCGAAGCGATCGCCAAGCGCGGAAAGGCCTCCGGCGCGAAACACTTCCTCAGGTGTCGCGACTGCGGCTGGGAGAGCGTCATTCCCATTGACAGGCCCTACGGCGATTGCGAGGAGTGCGGCGGGGTGATGGAGCAGATGCTCGCACCGGTGATCGAGGAGGGGAAAATCCTCGCTCCCTTGCCCGGGCCCGAAAAAATCCGTGACTTGGTTCTGCGCCAACTTCCCAGCCTTCGGCTGGTCGGGCCCGAATGATGCCCCTCAGCGAGCCGGGCGGCGATTTGTTCAACCCCATCCGCGGATTCATCTCCGAACACAAGCGGTTTCTTTTTCTCACCCACATAGGCCCCGACGGGGACGGGCTCCTCGCCTGCGTCGCCTTGAGCCGCTATCTTCGGCTGAAAGGAATGCAGACAACCATAGTGGTCGAGGGAAACAGCCCGAGTTTTTTGGGACCCTACGATCCAGAAGGGCTGGTTCGTACGCGCGAGGAGCTTCTTGCCCACGAGGACTGGGCGGGCCATTTCGATGGAATTTTCGTCCTCGATACGGGAAAGCCCGCCCGCCTTGGGAGGATTCACCACGCCGTCGCGGACAGCGGGCTACCCATCGCCGTAATCGATCACCATATCCGCGAGGAGGGTGATTTCGACGGCCCGCACGTGATCGACACCGTTGCCGCATCTGTGGGCGAAATAATAGCCGATTTTCTCGAAGAGGAGGACTATCCGTTCGACGATCCGCTCATCGTTCGGTCCCTCTTTGCCACACTTTCCTACGATACGGGCCATTTCCGGTTCAACAACACCACCGAGAAAACCTTCAAGTGGGCCTCACGTCTCGTTGAGTTGGGCGCGGAGCCGTCCGAGGCGTTCGCCATTTTCTGGGAGTCGAACAGCGCGGCCTCTCTGAAGCTGCTCGGTCATCTCATGAGCAATTTGCATATCGAATGCGGCGGCCGCCTCGGTTGGTTCGCCATGAGCAACGAGGACCTCGAAAAATTCGGCGTCAAGCGCGAGGAGACCGAAGAATACATCTCCGTGCCCAGAAGCGTCGCTTCTCTTGAGGTGATCGCCTATTTTTCGGAGCTCGATAAAAACCTGATCCGTGTGAGTCTGCGCTCGAAAGGGCGGGTCAAGGTTCACGATGTCGCAATGAACTTCAATGGTGGCGGCCACGCTTTTGCCGCGGGGGCCCGGGTCCGTGACACCTTGGAGAACACCTCCAAGGCGGTCATAGAGGCGCTCAGCGAAAAAATCCGCTCCGACCTGGGACCGGACTAACCCTCTTGCCAACCGCCTTTTTACGGACTGGTCCGGAGCTTCCAGCGCGTGTCCTTCTAAAGAAACAAGGGATGAAAAAAATCTGGTCTTTTTCCCCTCCAATCAATCCATCCCCATTTCCCTGAAAACGTTGAGCATGGCCTTCGTCGCGCCCACGGCGTTGGGGGCGCCGGCGTAGTAGGCGCAGATCATGATGATTTCCTGAAGGTCCGCCTTGCTCATGCCCAGGTTGATTGCGGCCTTGGCGTGATGCTCGAATTCGTTGTCCCGCCCGAGGGTGCAAAGAATCGAAAGTATCACCGTCTCGCGGGCCTTGGGGTCGATTCCCTTTCGCTCATAAAGATCGCCAAATACGCTTTCGGTGACGAAACGGGCGAAATCAGGGTTCGCCGCCTCGAAAGCCCGCCGCCTCTCCTCGCCCTCATTTCCAAACACTTTCGCCCGATTGGCTAATCCTCTCTGGTATTTTTCTTCGTCCGCCATTGAGATCTCCCTTCGCAGAATTCAAGAAAAGTTGTTGGAGTCGATAAAATAAGGCGCGGTTTCGCCGGAACAGCACCGCCATAAAACCTTTATACAGATTTTTTGGCGAACCGGCCCCCACGGCAGTATAATAAAGAGTGCCGCCCGTCATCCTGTCGCCTGTTGTTTGGAGACTCGCCTTGAAGATCAACGCCCTGAAATTCGGAGTCGCGGTCGGGTTGGTTTATGCGGTGATATTTTTTCTCTATGGCATGGCGAGCGCTTTGTTCGGGGTGGGCGTGAAATTCGCCGAGATGATAGGAGAGTTTTACGCCGGATTCGGACCGACCATCGGAGGAGCGATTGCCGGCGTCTTTTGGGGATTCGGCGTGGGTTTCGTTTTTTTTGCCCTGGCGGCGGCGATTTATAATCGGCTCCTCGGCGAAGACGCCTAGAAGAAAACTGCCTGTGATTTACGGGATTCGAAAAGTAATCGGCATGGCCCCCATTTGCGTTTGGTTGGCCTTCGCTTTTCTGATGGGGGGCGCGGCCGCTCACGCCGCCGGCGGACTTTCGCCGATTCCGCTTAAATCTCCTCCAAAACACCGGCTCTCTGTCCGCTCTTCGCTGCCGGGTACGCGAATCCGCGTACTGGGTCTTGTCGAATGGCGGACGGCCCCGTTCTCGGCTGACCTTCCCCGGGGCGTACACCGGATAGAGGGAAAATTTCCCGACGAGTCCACGGCCAGCAAGTTCGTTTTCCTCACCGGGGACCGATCCATCTGGTTTGGACCCGCGAAAATTCGAATCGAATCCTCGCCCCCGGGCGCGGCGGTCAGCGTAGACGGCAAGGCGGTTGGTGTAACGCCCCAGGAAATGACTCTTTCAGGCGGTTCTCACGGATTTTCATTTTCAAAAAAAGGATGGATTTCCATCGTCCGGAGTTTCTGGGTCGGCGGGCCGTCGCGGCTCGTGGCCAAACTCAAGCAGGACGCCGGCGTGTATCGCCCTTCGGTGAGAGATGAGGGCTTGTTTTTCGCTCCCGACGAGGGTCGTCAGGACATAAGACGCAAACCGAAGAAAAAATCGGTCACGGGGGGCGGAGCCAAAAAACAAGCGCGCAACGAATCGAAATACTCCGGCAACTGGCTTGTGAGGGAATTCCAATCCGGAAAGGGGAGCCGCCGCCGGTCCCGCCGGTTTGCGTTTATCGCCGGTATCGGCAGATACGGCGACCCCCAGATACCCCCCCTGCGGGGACCGGCCCTGGAGGCGAATGAGTGGATGCGCCTCCTTCGGGGGATTGAGCCTGAAAGCTTCGGGACGCAGAGTCTCTCCCGCGCGTCGTTGGCGTTCGATGAATTCGATCGCGGCGAGCTTTCCTCCGGAAACATTACATACTTGCTGAATAAAGAAGCGGAGCGGGACGATATCATCGAGGGCCTCCGGGAGCTCTCCCGGGCCACCCTGCCCCAGGATTCGGTGCTTATTTATCTTTCGGGTTACGGGGCGGTGATTCCGGGGGGCGCCGGCGGGCCGGAGTTGTATTTTCTTT
>JAVEPB010000135.1 GCA_030922375.1 bacterium
GGGTCCTTGTTCGGGGTGATGGCGTTCGCGTTCGAGCGGAAGGCGCCGTAGAGGTGGGGCAGGGCGGCCTCCTCCTCGGGGAACCACCAGCCGTGCTCGAGGTGGAGCAGCCGGGGGTCCATGCCGTCAAAAAGCTTGGCTCGCTGGGCGCAGCGCCCGCGCGGGGTCTCGACGCAGATCCAGTCCCCGGTCTTGATGCCGAGATCTTTCGCCGTCTCGGGGTGTATCTGGGTCCGGGGCTCGGGATGAATTTTTCTGAGGGTCTTGATCTGCCTGTGCTGGGAGTGAAAGAAGTTGGGCAGCCGCCCGCCGGTGATGATGGTGAAGGGATACTCCCCGGCCGCCCCGCCGCCTGCCTCGCCGGCCACCTCGCCGTCTACGCTGTCCGCGCCATCGGGGGGCGCGATGTAGTGGGGCAGCGGGTCGTAGCCTTTTTTCTGCCATACGGTCGAGAAAATCTCGGCCCGGCCGGTGGCCGTCGGGAAACCGCCCCCCTTCCGGTAGTAGTCGCTCTCGTGCTTATGGTACTCGATGCCGTCGAAGGCGCCGCCCGCCTTGAGGACGTCGTCCCAGTTCATGCCGCTCTCGTGCAGCCGCTCCTTGAAGAACTCGACCACGTTGCGCCAGGGCCAGTCCTGGGCGCGGCCCATTGTTCTCAGGATGTCGCCCAGGACCTCGAACTCGTCCCTCACCTCGCCCAGGGGCTCGACCGCCCGCTGACAGCTGACGTTCCCGTAGGGGCCGTAGCCGTGGGTTTCCATGAGCCGCTCTTTTTCAAAGTGCGTCGGCGCGGGCAAAACGATGTCGGCGAGCTGGGCCGAGGGGGTCATGAACAGGTCGACCGCCATGTGGAAATCGAGCGCCATCAGGGCGTCGAAGACCTCGCGCGAGTTGCTCCAGGTCATGATCGGGTTGCCGCCGACGTTCACCCAGGCGCGGACGGGATAGGGATCGCCCGTCAGGATAGCCTTGAGGACGGCCGGGTTGTTGGCGTAGCGCTTGGTCATGAGCCCGGCGCAGAGGCGGAATCGGTCGGCGCCGAGCTGGTTTTCGTAGGCCTCGTCGGGAAGAGACTCGCCGTATTTGTCGGTGAAGGTGCGGCAGCCCTCGTAGGAGGGGGAGGGGTGCATATTTCCGCCGGGAACGTCGATGTTTCCGGTGATGCACTCGAGGATCATGCAGGCGCGGGCGTTCTGGTGCGCCGAAATGCACATGTCGATCCCGACCCCCCAGGCGAGGGCGGCGGGCTTGGTCCGGGCGTAGAGCCGGGCGGCCTCGCGGACATCGTCCGGCTTGACCCAGGTGATCGCCTCGGCCTCGGCCGGGGTGTAGCGGGCGCAGCGCTCCTTTAAAAGCTGCCAGACCGTCTTGCAGGCCTTTCCGTTGACATCGTAGCCGCCCTCGAGCGCGGGTTGCACATAGGGGCTCTCCGCCGGAGCGGCGCACTGGGCGGCCTTGTCCCATACGAGATAGCCGCCGGTGGGGTCCCGAAGAAGCTCCCCGGAGTCCAGGTCCACGAGGAAGGGAGCGTTGGACCTCCGTTCGAGGAAATCAACGTCGTATAGTTTTTCCTCGATGATGACGTGAATCATGCTCATGCCGAGGGCGGCGTCGGTGCCCGGGCGGACTCTGAGCCAAACGTCGGCCTTGCGCGCGAGGGCGGTTCGCCGGGGATCGATGACAATGGTCTTGCCCCCGCGCTTGGAGTGGGCGAGCGCCTTCCAGCCGAGGATGGAGTTGTGGTGGGTGATCTCGGGCTGATCCCCCCAGAGGAGGAGGCAGGCGGGTCCGCCCTCATAGTCGGGCGAGTAGTAGTTGCCCAGCGTGGCGTTCGAGGCCGCTCGCCGCGGCAGCATGCACTGCGCCCGGCCGGGGCCGGTGCGGTTGGTGCTGCCCAGGTTGAGCAGGAAGAGATCGACTATCCAGGCCACCTCGTCGGCCTTGGTGCCGTCCCCGCCGGTGATGGCGAGGGGGCCGTGGCGATCGATGATTTTGCCCAGCTCCCGGGCGCAGGTGTCGATGGCCTCGTCCCAGCCGATCCGCTCCCATTTGTTCTTGCCGCGGGCGCCGGCCCGCTTCAGGGGGTGGAGCAGGCGGTCCGGGTGGTAGAGCACCTCGAGCCCCGCCCGGCCTTTCACGCAGAGCTCTCCCCGGTTGTTGGGATGATCGGGGTCCCCCTCGACCCGAACGGCGCGGCCCCCCTCGGTGTGAACGAGAATCCCGCAGCCGCCCTGGCAGAAAAAACAGCCCGATTTCACGATGCCGTTGCCCGGGGTCATGGAGATATTTCTCCTTGGGGACTCAAACTGAAATCGGTTGAGAGAGAGTACAGGCCACTATTAAGATTAAGTAGTCTTTTTGTAGGGTTTTGTCAACTTTCGGACGGCCGGAATTGATTTCGCCGCATTCTCGATTTTCGGGGTTTTATGCTTTACTGAGCGCTCTGGCATTTCCTTTAAAGGAGACCCGGCGTTCATGTCCGATGCCACCGGGAGGCAGCCCCGAGAACAAGTGGGAGCGGACGGGCAGGGAGAGGCGGCGCGCCCCGGAGGAGACACGGTTCGCCGGGTCCGGCTCTGGGCCGGTCTGATCGTTTTTGTCTTTCTCGCCACCCACCTTCTCAATCACGCTCTTGGCCTGATTTCGATCGGGGCGATGGACGCGGGCCGAAGGTGGTTCCTCGTCTTTTGGAGCAGTTGGCCCGGAACCGTCCTTCTTTACGGATCGCTCGCCGTCCATCTGACGCTCGCGCTGGTTTCGATCTACCGCCGGCCGCATCTGCGGATGCCGGTCTGGGAGGCGGTGCAGATTATCCTCGGGCTGGCGATTCCGCTGATCCTCATCGCTCGTGTGATCGGTACAAGATTCGCCTTCGAGTGGTTCGGGGCGGAGGACTCCTACGCGCGGATGATTCTCCTTTACTGGATATGGGTTCCCTACATCGGGGCGAAGCAGGCGTTGTTGCTGGCCATCGCCTGGGGGCACGGCTGCATCGGCCTCCACTACTGGCTCAGACTCAGACCCTGGTATCCGAGATGGTTCCCGGCGCTTCTGGCGGCGGCGGTCCTGATAGCGGTTCTGGCACTGCTCGGGTTCAGTCAGGCGGGCCGGGAGATCACCCGGCTTAATCAGCTGCCCGGCTGGTCGGTGCAGATGGTGAAGACGACAAACGCGCCGAGCCGGGCGGAGAATGCCTTTATCATCCGGGTGATCGATGGGGTCTGGTACGGGTACGCTCTCCTGCTGGCGCTTGTGCTGGCCGCCCGGGGGGTGCGGTGCGCTTCTGAAAGACGCGGCGCGAAGGTGCGCATCATTTATCCGGGCGGGCGGGAGATCCTCGCCCCGGCGGGGGTGAGCGTCCTCGAGTCGAGCCGCCAGGGGGGGATTCCCCACGCCTCGGTGTGCGGGGGGCGGGGGCGCTGCTCGACCTGCCGGGTCCGGGTGCTCAAGGGGATTGAGGGACTGGAGGCGGCCTCCCCGGCGGAGCAGGGGGTACTCGACCGCATCGGCGCGCCGCCAAACGTCCGGCTGGCGTGCCAGATACGGCCAGCCGAGGAGATATCAATCTACCCGGTTCTCTCTCCAGAGGCCCAGGCGGGCGCCGGGGCAGACCAGCCCGGCTATTCCGGGGGCCAAGACCGCGAAATCACCGTCTTGTTCGCCGACATCCGGGGGTTCACCACCTTTTCGGAGAAAAAGCTTCCCTACGATGTGGTTTTTTTCCTGAACCACTATTTCGAGGTGATGGGCGATGCGATCGACGGCGCCGGCGGCACCGTCAACCAGTTCACCGGGGACGGGGTGATGGCGCTGTTCGGGATGGACGGGGGCTCTGAGGAGGGGAGCCGGCAGGCGCTCGCCGCGGCGGGGGCGATGGCCGAGGGGCTCCGGGAGATGAACGAAAGCCTGGCCGAGGAGATGGAGGCTCCGCTGCGGATCGGCATCGGCATCCACACCGGCCCGGCGGTGGTCGGCCGGATGGGCCGGGGGGAGGCGCTCTACCTGACGGCGGTCGGCGACACGGTGAACACCGCCAGCAGGCTCCAGGACCTCACCAAGGAGTACGGCTGTCAGCTCATCGTCTCGGCCCGGGCGGCCGAGCGCGCCGGGTTCGATGCCACCGGCTTTCCCCGGCACGAACTCACCGTCCGGAACCGCACCGAGCCCATCGTCATCCGCGCCATCGGGGATGTGAGGGATATTCAGGGCGGCGGGAGTTGAGGCACTGGAGAGCTGAGGCCGTGAGAGTCGAGGCGATTGAGCCCCCGTTCGGCCCGTATCGCGGTGGTGAGAAATTCCTCCTATAATCGAGACCGTAGCGGGCGAATATCAAGCTGGAATTTTTCGCGGCCAGAGGTTACGTCCAGAGGGATGAGATGATCACGGCGACAACGGCGTTCTACGAGGCGCTTGAAAAAGGGGCGGCGGGCGAGCGGCTCTCCCGCGAGGAGGGCCTCGCACTGCTCGAAGGCGGAGACCTCACCGCCCTCGGCGCGGCGGCGGACGAGGTTCGCGCCCGAAAACACCCCGAGGGCTTCGCCACCTACTGCATCGACCGGAACATCAACTACACGAACGTCTGCGATGTTTACTGTACATTTTGTGCTTTCTACCGCCCGCCGGGGGACCATCCCGAAAGCTACGTCCTCGCGCGCGATCGAATCCACGAGAAGCTCGACGACCTCTACGCCGCCGGCGGCAAACAGGTCCTCCTCCAGGGCGGGCACCATCCCGACCTGCGGATCGAGTGGTACGAGGAGTTGTTCCGCTGGATGAAGGCGGGGTATCCGGATCTCCACCTCCACGCCCTGAGCCCCCCCGAAATTCACCACATCTCCAAGCTCGAGGACATGCCCTACGAGCGGGTGATCGCCCGGCTGCGGGCGGCGGGCCTCGATTCGATACCGGGCGGCGGCGGCGAGATACTGGTGGACCGCGTGCGCCACAAGATTGCCCGCCTCAAGGTGGACGCGGAGGGATGGCTCGACGTGATGCGCCAGGCACACCGGCTCGGCCTCCGCACCTCGGCGACGATGATGTTCGGCCACGTCGAGACCCCCGGGGAGCGGATCGAGCATCTGGACCGCCTCCGCCGTCTTCAGGACGAAACCGGCGGTTTCACCGCGTTCATCTGCTGGACGTTTCAGAACGACGGCTCGGCGGCGCTCAAGGCGCCGGCCGTGGGCAGCAGCGAGTACCTGCGCACGCTCGCCATCAGCCGCCTCTATCTGGACAATTTCGACAACGTGCAGTCCTCGTGGGTGACGCAGGGGATGAAGGTCGGCGAGCTTTCCCTGCGCTTCGGGGCGAACGACATGGGTTCGACGATGCTCGAGGAAAATGTGGTAAGTTCGGCGGGTACGGCGTATTGCATGAACGAGACCGATCTTCACCGGATGGCCGCGGCGGCGGGTTTCACCCCCCGGCGGCGGAACTTTTTCTATGAGCTGATTTGATGGCGAACGCGCTTGCCGTGATTCTCGGAATCGCTCTCGCGGTGGCGCTCCCCGGGTGGGGGGTGTTCATGCTGATCGCCTACGCCTGTCTGTGCGCCTGGGAGACCCGGCGTCTTAAAAACCGCCTCCAACTGAACGATTGGCGCTGGGAGCACGATCTCGCCAGCCTCCGGCGCGCGGCCTATGCCTACAGGGCCGGTTCGGGCGCCAGCTTTCTGAGGCCCCGTAGATTCCATGGACGCCGCTAGCGGCCAGGGAAACGGCACCCGCTCGGAACCCCCCTCCTCCCAATTCCAAAAAATCTGGCGGGCCGATCTTGTCTGCCCGGCCGAGGGGCCCCCGATACGCGGCGGCGCGGTCCTCACCCGGGGCGCTCGCGTCGAGGCGGTCGGGCCGGCGGAAGAGATTCGACCGGACGGTCGGCCGGTCTCCGATATCGATTTCGGCGCCGCCGTACTCATCCCCGGCCTGGTGAACGCTCACACCCATATCGAGTTGAGCGGCCTCGAGATCGACCCCTCGCCGATAGGGGAGTGGATCGTTCGCCTGGTTCGCGAGGTGCGCGAATGGCCCCCCCACCTTTTTCTCTCATCTTCCCGGCTCGGGGTGTCTGCTTCCTTCGAGGCGGGCGTGACCTGCGTGGGCGATATTTCGGCTTCGGGCCAAAGCCGCCGGATACTCTCCGACATGGGGATGCGCGGGGTGATCTTTCGCGAGGTGCTGGGTCTGGTCCCGGGCGATGCGGATTCGATTTTAGAGAAAAAGGCCACCCATCCGGGGGAGGGAGGCGGCGGCGCCCTCCGGACCGGGATGAGCCCCCACGCGCCCTACACGGCGTCGCTTGCCCTCTACCGTGCGACCATCAGGGCTGCCGGTGCGAAAGGCTGGTCCACCGCGACCCACCTCGCCGAAAGCCCCGAGGAGTCGCGCTTTCTCGACGACGGAGGCGGTCCTTTCGCCGAGGTGCACAAGGCCCTCGACAGCCCCACCGAGGGCTTTGAGCCGCCCGGCCTCTCCCCCGTCCGGTATTTATCGGAGGGTGAAGTGTTGGGCGGGATCGACCTTGCGGTCCACTGCAACCAGACCGGCGAGGAGGAATGGGCGCTCCTCGCGCGAGCCGGCGCCTCCGTCTGTCTATGCCCGCGCTCGGCCGCGTTTTTCGGGCACCCCTTCGCCGATGCCGCGGGGATGCGCCGGGCCGGAGTCCGGCTGTGCATCGGCACCGACAGCCGGGCGAGCAGCCCCTCGCTCTCGGTGCTCGAGGAGGCCGCCGCCCTTTGGGAGGCGGATCCGAAGTTGACGGCGGAGGCGCTTCTTGAGATTTGCACCGCGAACGGGGCCAAGGCGCTGGGTTTCGCCGGGGAGGGCGTTGGGGTAATTACTCCCGGCGGGACAGCTGATCTGGCCGTGGTCGAGCCCCCGCCCGGTGAGCCGACAGAGCTTGACCGGATATTCCGCCCCGGCGCCAGCGTTCGCACAACGATTTCGGGCGGAATCATCCGGTATGAGCGCGCGGGGTAGCCGTGGTTTCCATCCCTTCCCTTCGGGTTTAGAATGAGTCTCTCACTGGAGCTTTAGGGTGGTTCGGGTGATTTTCAACTGAAATTTTCCAACGGGTAACAAAAGCGTCTCTAAGGTAGGGAAACTCAAGGAAAGGAAATTGGATGGCGACAAAAAAATCCGCAAAAGAGGTGATTTTCGATAACTCCAACTGGAAAACGCGCAAGCCCCGCTACGACGTGGCCGAGGCGAATTTCGGGCGCGTTCTCGCGGTGCGGATGGCGCCCGGAGACGATCTTTACGGGACGACGCTGAAGATCGCCAAGGAAAAAGGCGTGAAGGCGGGGGTGATCATCAGCGTGGCGGCGAGCCTTCAGCGGGCGACGCTTAGAAACGTCTGGCAGTTTCCCAACCCCTGGCCGATTAAGGACGAGTGCCGGATATTCACCCCGATCGAAGGGCCGCTCGAGCTGCTTCAGATGAGCGGCAACATCACCCAGACCGAAAACGGAGAGCCCTACCTGCACGCCCACGTCACCATTTCGATGGGCCGCCCCGAGGCGACCTGCTTCGGCGGCCACCTGGTCGAGGGCTGCACCGTTTTCAGCACCTGCGAGATGGTGATCGCCGAGATCGATAACCTCGCCTTCATGCGTCTCATGGACAAGCAGACGAAGGTGGGCGAAGTCTACGGCATTCCGACCGCCGGAATGAGCAACGCGGAAATCAAGAAAGAGGCCGCCCGGCGGAAGGCGCGCCCGAGCCCTCACGGGAAAAAATAGATTTGATCTCTCCCGAGCAGGTTAACTTCGTCCTCCGGCTGATCGAGGCGGCCGTACTCGGCGGCCTCATCGGCCTGGAGCGCGAGCGCAACAACCAGCCCGCCGGGCTCCGCACCCACATCATCCTCTGCCTCGGCTCCGCCCTGATTATGGAGGTGTCGCTCCGGATCGGAGCGATGACCCCGACGGGCGACCCCGGCCGCATCGCGGCCCAGGTCGTCACCGGTATCGGATTCCTTGGCGCGGGGGCGATCATGCGGATGGGGGCCTCGGTCCGGGGGCTGACGACGGCGGCGAGCATTTGGACGACGGCGGGAATCGGCCTGGCGGTCGGAGCGGGCTACCACCTCGAAGCGATTTCGGTCGTGGTGATCATGCTCCTCTCGTTGTCCCTTCTCAAGAAAGTCGGCCGCCGCCTCTCGGGCCGCCGCCGCTTCAAAATCATCGAGATAGAGGTGAGCGGCGCGGACGAGGAACTTATCATTCAGGAAATCGAGGACATTCTCTCTAAAGAGCGGTGCGATGTGCGCGAGATGGACGTGAAAAAAAATTCCGAAAGCGGTTCGATGGTAATCCGCGCGCAAATCACCGCCCCGGGGGATTTCGACCCTCCCCGGCTGGTCGAGCAGCTTACCCGGCGGGCCGATGTCGTCCGCGCCGAGGTGCGCTAGGGCACGGGCCTCCCGGAATCCCACGCCGTTAAGCTTTCTTTTACTTTAGCGAGTCCTGTTACTTCAGCGAATCCTTGTAGCGCTGGTTCATGCTCTGTCCGATCCCGGCCATGACGGCGGTGGTGAGATCGAACGTGGCGTCGAGGACATCTTCGGCGATGCCCGCTTTCCCGGCGGCCGCCAGGCGGTGGTCCACTCAGGGCTGGCAGTTTCGTACGATGGCGACGGCTATCCCGAGGAGTTTTTTTTCGCGGTCGGTCAGAAGCTCTGTGGCGTGTGCATCGCGGTAGTATTTTCTAAAATCGGCTCTGTCGCTCATATGGCTCTCCGTGGCGGGCGAAATTTTGCGCCCGCCAGGTTAGGGGGGATGCCGCGTATTAAGGATACGGGCGGATTATAATCAGCCGGAGCGTCATCTCAAAATATCCGCCTCATAAAATCCGGAAAAAAGATGAATAACAAATCGCTGGGGTGGGGGTTTTTTGCTGTCTTCTGCTGGGGGACGCTGGCGGCGGCGGCGGGCGGAGCGCTCGAGAAGGCGCATCCGGCCTGGGTCCTGGGCGGCGCTTTTCTCGCCTCATCGGCGGCGTTCGCATTATTGCCGCGCCTGATGGGGCTTGAGCACGCGAGCGAGCCCCGGGAAGGGCGGGCGCGCTGGCGCGGGCGCTTGCTTGGGTTGTGGGGGCTGTTTTTCTTTCACGCATTTTATTTTGAAGCCGTTCGCCGCGCCCCCATCGTCGAGGCGACGCTGATCAATTACATCTGGCCGCTTCTTGTCGTTCTCATGGCCTGGCTGGTGTTGCGCGAGCCGTTCCGCCCGGCGATTGCGGCCGGAGTTCTGCTCGGGGCGGCGGGTGTCGCGCTGGTCGTCGGGGGGCAGTCGGCGGGTTTCGAAGCGAGGCACTTCCGGGGCTACGCCCTCGCGCTCGGGAGCGCGGCGGCGTGGTCGAGCTATACCGTGATGTTGCGGAGGTGGGGCGGCGGACGAGAGTTTCTCCTTCCCGCCTCGCTCTGGAGTGCACTGCTTTCGGGGCTCTGGCTGGCGGCGGCCGGGTGGCCCGAGCCGCCCCCTCCCGAGGCCTGGGGGGCGATTCTCTACCTCGGCGCGGTCGCCATCGGGGCCGCAATCCTGGCCTGGGACCGGGCGGTCTCGGGCGGAGAGGTCGCCGTCCTCGGGGCGATGGCTTACTTGGCTCCTTTCTTCTCGGTTTTTTTTCTCTGGCTTATTCTGGGAAAGCCCATCGGAGCTCCGGCGGCGGCCGGGATGGTCCTGATAGTCGCGGGGGGCGCGGCGGCGGCGTGGACGGGGGATCGGCCCGATCAGGGGGAGCGGAGGAGCGATAATTAAAGCGAGGAGGAGAGGGTGAATCCCGCCCAGGCGGCGAAGAGCCCGCCCGCCAGCGAGAGGCCGATGTTGAGCGCCGCCGCCGGCCATCCTCCCTGCTGGATGAGCCGGAGGGTCTCGAGGCTGAACGTCGAGAAAGTGGTGAACCCGCCCAGTATGCCGACCATGACGACGAGGCGCGCCTGGACCGACAGGAACTCCCGCTCAAACACGAGATAGGCGAGCCACCCGATAATGAAGGAGCCGATGATGTTCACCGCCACGGTGGCGAGCGGAAACTCCATCCGCGTCAATCGCTGAACCACCATCGTCGTGCCGTAGCGCATCATGCTGCCCACCGCTCCGCCGATCGCCACCCATGCCAAATCGAACATCCACCCTCCCGAAAAAACCGCGCCGGTACTCCGGCGGTTTGCGCCGTCTGACCGGAGCTTTTCGCTAATTCAGCCAAAAAAACGCATCAAAATCTCACTTTTTTCACTTTCGGGCAAGCAAGTGAAATTCCTCACTTCCGTGGGGTAACCGCAGATGCTTCGGAGAAGGTGGGCCGGAACCATATTTTTAGTAGTAAGGCGAGCCCGGAACAGGCCCAAACATTGGCCGGGCCTTTCGAAGCAAACCGGGCCGGTCGATGCAAAAAGGAGATGGATAATGGTTGCCAGCGAAACCGCCCACCAGGAAAAAAATCTATCGAAACGGGCCGTTGGCCATTGAATCGCCAGGCGATGAAGGAATTTACGGAAGTCTATGGGCCGCAAAAAGAAACCTTCGAAATACCGGGCTTGGATAGCCCCGAAGCGCAAAGGATTCCAAACTGGATGGTTTATTTGATTCGGTCACTTGAAGAGGAAGAGGCTCGGCGGATCGCCCTTTCCGGGTAATTTTTGGTCCACAAATAAATAAATTTAGTCATTGTTGATATTTCATTGTATGATCTTTAGTGTTATGTGAAGTTTGTCACGTTTGCCTGGTAACCGTGGACGCATCCTGCGGCATCCTCCTCGCCCATAATAATTGTTCGGCGGCGACTTACGAAGTGGCCGAGGATTTTTTCGCCGATGCCAGTTGGAGGGGCTGGAAAATGGAGTCTCCGAACTCCCTGGAGTCAACCGGTCGAAACCGCGCCGGGCGCCGGCGGGCCTGGCTGTGCGAGAGCGGGAAGGGGCCGGACAAACCCCGAGGTGATAAGGACCGGGAGGACAAGCCCGGTTCGCCACGCCCGAAAGGCCCGGACATGCCCGATTGGATGCGCAGTCTCATTCGCTCGTTAAAGGATGAAGCGGGCCGGAAGAAAAAAGACAGCGATTAGCGCTTTTTTTCTCCGGACCCGGAAGTCCGCCCCGGACCCGGAAGTCCGCCCCGGACTCGGCAGTCCGCCCCGGAACCGGAAGTCTCCCCCTGGCCGGCCTTGCCCCCCCTTTCGCCCTGGGCGGGGAGTCTCTAGAATTGGGCCATGGCCCACACCCCGCTCACCCAGCAGATAGCGGCGAACTGGCGAGAGACCATCCGCGAGGACCTGCGGGCGCTCTCGGACCGCGATTTGCGCCGCCGCCTCAGGACCCTCTCGGGCGCCCAGGGGCCGGTGATGCGATTCGAGGGCCGGGAGGTCATTCACCTCGCCGGCAACAACTATCTCGGTCTTGCCGATCATCCCCTGTTGGCCGCCGCCGCCGCTGAGGCCGCCCAAAGATGGGGCGCGAGCGCCGCCGCGAGCCCGCTCATCTCGGGCCATATGGAGCCCCACGAAACCCTCTCCCGTAATATCGCCCGGCTCAAGGATAAGGAATCGGCCCTTCTTTTCGGGTCGGGTTTTTTGGCGAACGCCGGCCTGATCCCCGCTCTCGCCGGAGAGGGGGACGCGGTGTTCAGCGACCGGCTCAACCACGCGAGCATCGCCGCCGGCTGCCGTCTCAGCCGGGCCCAGGTTCAGATCTTCGCCCACAACGATATGAACGACCTCGAGGATCTCCTGAAAAAAGCGTCAGGTGCGAGGCGGCGCCTCATCGCCGTGGACAGTGTATTCAGCATGGACGGCGACCTGGCCCCGCTCGGCGATCTGGCCGATCTCGCCGAAAGGTACGATGCGATTCTCCTCGTGGACGAGGCGCACGCGACGGGCGTCCTCGGCCCCCGGGGAAGCGGCGCGGCGGCCCGCCTCGGCGTTCAGGAGCGCGTGGGCGTCTCGATGGGAACGCTGGGAAAAGCGCTCGCCTCCTACGGCGCGTTCGCCTGCTCGAACGGGGAGGTGATCGATTACCTGGTGAACCTGGCGAGAACGTTCATCTACTCCACCGCGCTTCCGCCCGCCGCGCTGGCGGCCGCGGGGGCCGCGCTCGATCTGGCGGCGGGCGAGGAGGGGGACCGGCGGCGGGAGCGGCTGGCCGTCCTGTGCCGGAGGTTTCGCGCGGGGCTCGAGCGAATCGGCTTCGGGCCGCCGCCCGTTGTGGATAGTGCCGATGTTCCGATCTTTCCGATCATCGTCGGCGGTGTGGCCGAAGCCCTCCGGCTGGCCGATCACATGCTCGCCGCCGGCGTTTTTTTACTGGCCATCCGCCCGCCGACCGTTCCCGAGGGGACGAGCCGGCTGCGGGCGACGCTCATGGCCACTCACACGGACGCGCAGATCGACGCCGCCCTAGACGCGATCGAGAGCGGGGCGAGGAAGCTGGGTCTCGGCGCCCGCTAGGGCCGGAGTGTAGGGTTGGGGTGGGGGATTTTTTTTCACGAGGAGAGGAGACCCGAATTGGCCGGAACACCCGTCATCACCGTGCACCACCATTTCATGCCCCGGGCGGTTTACGAGAAATACGAGCCCCCCGGGAGGAGAATCATCGAAGAGGATTTTTATTTTACGTTCAACCCCATCCTTCACGACGTGGATACCCACCTTGGGGCGCTGGACGAGGCCGGCGTGGACGCGACGGTGATCCACCTCGCCCAGTGGAACAAGAAGGGTGTTGGCGTGTGCCGCGAGCTGAACGACGGTTTCGCCGAGCTGGCGCAGGATCACCCGGACCGGTTTTTTCCCTGTGCCCATCTTCCCCTGTCCGGCGGCGCGGAAGCGATCGCCGAGCTCGACCGGGCGGCCGGTATGGGTTTCCGGGCGGTGGCGCTACTCTCCTCGGAGGGGGAGGTTCACCTGGCCACCGAGGAGGTCAGGCCCCTTTTCGCCCGGATCGCCGAGCTGGGGCTCGCGATTTTGATTCATCCCTCGATGCGCCCCAGGGGGGCGGCGATGGATTTCGAGCTGGTGGCCAGCGTCGAGCGGGCGGCGGACATCACCCGCGCGACGGTCCGGGCGATGTACGGGGTGCTCCCCCATTTCCCCGGTCTCCGCTTCATCATGCCCCACCACGGAGGGGCGGCCCCCTTTCTGAAGGGACGCCTTCAGATGTTCTTCAAGCCCGAGGGCATCGAGATCCCGGACGAGCTCAAGCTCCTTCCCGTCTCGCCCCTCGAGCGCAAGGAGCTGGGCCTCGACGAGCCTTTCGAGGAGCTCTTCGGAAAAATTTATTTCGACACGGCGGGATTCGGAGGCTGGATGCCCGCCACCCGCGCGGCCCTCATGACGACGAGTCCGCGGCGCCTCTGCCTGGGGATGGACTACCCGCAAGAGGTTCACAACGGCGCCGAAATCGGGTTGTTCGTGGAGTCCATTCGCGCCCTGGATCTACCGCCCGAGGATATCGACGCCATCCTGGGCGGAAACGCGGCCGAGGCGCTCGGGCTTTAACTCCCGGGCTCAAGCCCCCGTGCATTAGCCCTTCCGGTTCTCCGGCGGCGCCGATTTCGGGGCCATTGTGTCCGCGCCTCTCTTCGGTTATATCGGTGTGCCGCCTCGGGCCGTCATGATTCACGCCGCTTTCCAAAACATGCACCGGAGACTGATGAATGCCGAAATCGAAATCAAGATCGAAGCGGGGAAAAACCCGGGGAGCGCAGGGAAAGAAAAGCGGGGTGAGCGGAAACACGATCGCCGTCGTGATCGCCGCCGTGATCATCGCCGGTGGAGGGTACTCCTGGTGGAGTTCGGGCCGGACCGAGGTGGCGTTCATGGAGGACGTGGCCTCCGGGAAATCGATCCTCTCGAAGGTCAAGACCATTCCCGCGAAGGGCACCACCCACCTTCGGCCCGGCCAGAATTACAACTACTCCGAAATTTACCCGACCTCGGGGCCGCATGCCTCTCGGGGGACGCCGCCGGGTTTCTACGACACTCCTCAGCGGTCTGTGGGGCTGGTTCACGCACTCGAACACGGGAACATCGTTATTTACTACGACAAGCCCGGCGAGAAGGCGCTCGAGGCCCTGCGCTCGTGGACCGCTCTGTACCCGGGAGCCTGGGACGGGGTGATCGCGACGAAAAAGGCTGGAATCGGGGTCTCCGTGGTGCTCACGGCGTGGACCAAGCGCCTCAATCTCGAGCGGTTCGACCGGGCCGCCGCCGCCGCGTTTATCGATCTGTTTAGGGGCCGGGGGCCGGAGAACCCGGTTCGCTGAGGGCGGGTCCTCTCTCATTCAGAGCCATATTCTTATTCAGAAAGCGCTTTAACCCTCCTCAAGGGTCCGGGGCGTCCGGCCATCAAGGATCCGGCTGCCCGTCTACCCGTGCGTAACCCAGATTCCCAGCAGGACGACTACCGCCGCGAGGATGAGGTTGAGCGTCAGGAAGGTTTTGCGCTTCGCCTTCATCCCCTCGAAGCCGGTCTTCATCGTCAGGGCGACGCCGATGAAAATAATGACCAGGGCGAGGACGATCTTGACGATGAGCATCTCTGGAATGCCCACCCCGGTCCGGATGAGCCGGGTGATGTGATGAATCCCGGTGAGGATGAGCATGGCGAAGGAGCCGTGCAGGATGGGGACGAATTTCGTGCGGAGCGCCTGCATGCAATTTTGTTTTTGATCCTCGGGCAGGCTCTCGATGTAGGGGAGCGCCGCGAACCGGAAGAAAGCCACCCCGCCGACGGCGAGGATGGCGCTGATGACGTGAACAGTGGTGACGATAATATTCCCGATGCTGTAGTTCATATTTCCTCCATGAGCCGGGTTTTCAATGCGGTCTGCCCCGGTATCTTGGGGATTGCCGGATATCGGTGCAAATGGTCCTTTGGACCGTGGAGCGCTCCTTCGAGCTCAAGCCTCCGGCTCCCGGGTCAGCGTGCCGAGGGTCTCGGCGACCCGGAGCCGGGGCTCGCTGACGCGCTGGATGTCCCCGGCGGTGAGGCCCGCCGCCACCTCGCGGAGCAGGGGACCTTCCTCGGTGAATTCGATAAAAGCGATGTCGGTGAAAAGTTTTCCGACGACGCCCGAGGCCGTGAGCGGGTAGGTGCACTCCTCGAGGAACTTGAGCCCGCCGTCTTTCATGAGATGGGTCATGGTGGCGAACACCTGCCGGGCCCCGGCGGCGAGGTCCATCGCCCCGCCGATGCCGCCCTTTCCGGCTCCGGGCACGGTCCAGTTCGCCAGGTCGCCCCGGGCGGAAACCTGGAGCGCGCCGAGGACGGCGATGTCCACGTGGCCTCCCCGGATCATGGCGAATGAATCGGCGTGGCCGAATATCGCGGCGCCCGGAACCGCCGTCACCGGCTCCCGCGAGGCGTTGATCAGGTCCCAGTCCTCCTCGCCGGGGGCGGGGCGCGGCCCCGCGCCGAGGATTCCGTTCTCGGCCATGAACATCACCCCTCGCCCGGCCTCGACGTAGTTGGCCACCCGGGTCGGAACGCCGATCCCCAGATTCACGGCGGCGCCGGGTGGAATCTCCCGGGCGACGCGCCGGGCGATGTCGGCGGGCGCGAGGGCGGCCGCCTTAAGTTTCGGATCGGAGTTCAAGGTTTTCTCCCAACACGACGCGGTTGACGTAGATGCTCGGGGTATGAACGGTCTCGGGGGCGATCTCGCCCGGCTCGACGACGGCCTCGACCTCGGCGATGGTCAGCGGCGCGGCGGCCGCCATGACCGGGTTGAAGTTGGCGGCGGTGCCCCGGTAGACGAGGTTGCCCAGCCGATCGGCCTTGTGGGCCTTGATGATCGCCACGTCGCCGGGCAGGGCGCGCTCGAGGAGGGTCTCCCGGCCGCCGAAGCTGCGCGACTCCTTGCCCTCGGCCGCCTGGGTGCCCACCCCGGTCGGGGTGTAGAAGGCCGGGATCCCCGCGCCCGCCGCCCGGATGCGCTCGGCCATCGTTCCCTGGGGAATCTGTTCGAGCTCGATTTTTCCGGCCATGTAGAGTTCGCGGAAGACGAAGGCGCTCCGGTGAAAAGCGTAGGTGCAGATCAGCTTTCGCACCTTGCCCTGCCGCAAGAGAACGGCGAGCCCGCGCTCGCCGAAACCGGCGTGGTTGGTGACGATGGTCAGCTCCCGGGCCGGGTGGTCCGCCATCGCCACGAGGAGGTTTTCGGGAACGCCCACCCCGCCGAAGCCGCCGAGGAGGATGGTCGCCCCGTCGGGGATGCCTGAGACGGCGGCGGCCGAGCCCGGAAATACTTTGTCTCTCGTGGGGGGCGTTCCTTCCGGCACCGGGTGAATTCCTCTCAAGCGGATGAATGGGTCCGCTATTTATGCGCGATCCCCCCTGAAAAATCCAGGGCGGCGGCATTTGGCCGGCTCCCGGTTGCCTCCCCCGCCGGGCTGCCATAGAGTGCGGACGCTCAATTTCACCCATCGATTATCGAATGCCGAATGGGGTATGCATGTCGAAAGGCGGCGAAAAGGCTGCGGAGGGAAGCGGGGCCCTCAAGGGGTACTATCTTTACCTGTCGGTGTTTCTCTCGGGCGGCGCGATCCTGGTGATTGAGATTGCGGCCGGGCGCGTCCTGGCGCCCCACTTCGGAAACACCCTCTACACCTGGACGAGCATGATCGGAATCATCCTCGCCGCCCTGGCGGTGGGCTACGCGGCCGGCGGCCGGATGGCGGACCGCAACCCGAACGCCCGCATGTTTTTTCTCATCATGATCGCGGGGGCGGGGCTGGTGGCGCTGGTGCCGGTGTTGCGGGCGGCGTTTCTGCCCGCCCTCGAAAAAGGACTGAGCCTTCGCTCGGGACCCATCATCGGCGGCCTGCTGCTCTTCGCCGCCCCGGGCTGCGTGCTCGCGGCGCTCACCCCCTACGCGGTCAAGCTATCCTCCCGGGGGTCGGAGACCCTCGGCACGGTGACCGGGAACCTGTTCACCTGGTCCACCGCCGGGAGCATCTTCGGCACCTTCATCACCGGTTTTTTCCTGATCCCCGCCTTCGGGCTGAACGCCATCTTTCTATCCACCGCCATCGCGCTGGCTGTGGTTGGCGCCGCCGGGCTCTATCTGTATCCGTTAAGCGGCGGGGGCGGCAGGGGCAAGAAAACAGACGCCAAGGCGCTCAAGGGCGTTTCGATGTTCGCCGGCCTCTGCGTCCTCGCCGGTGCGGCCTGGACCGGCAGTCCCCCCGGCCTAACGAAAGAGACGATTCACTTCCACGAGAACATGTACCACACCCTCCGGATCATCGAGGGGGACCGGGAGGGCAAGCGGGTCCGCCAGCTTTTTCTCGACTACCAGCCCGAAGGAGCGATGGTGATCGGCGACGACCGATCCACCTTTTTCAGGTACACCCGCTTCCTCGCGCTCGGCCCGGCGGCGGTTCCGGACATCCGGCGGATGTTTTTCATCGGTGGCGGCGCGTTCACGATGCCCAAGGTGCTTCATCTGATGCAGCCCAAGGCCGAGGTCGTTGTCGCCGAGCTCGATCAGGACGTAATCGAGGTGGGCGAAAAATATTTCCGCCTCGATAAGTATCCCCGCATCAAGTCGGTCAGCGGGGACGGCCGGCGCTCCCTCAAGCGCGCCGAAGGGAAGTGGGATTTCATCGTCGGGGACGCCTACCGGGGGCTGAGGAACATTCCGGCCCATCTGGTGACGCGCGAGTTTTTCGCCGAGGCGCGGGACCGGCTCGCCCCCGGCGGGGCGATGATGCTCAATCTCATCGCCG
>JAVEPB010000136.1 GCA_030922375.1 bacterium
CCCGGCCCAAACCGGAAGAGAAAGGCGCCAATGGCCAGAAACGAGGTGCCTATGAGGGGAAAGGACTGAAAACTCGCCCAGAAAATCGGGCTGCCCTTCGAGTAGAGGTAAAAATATAAAAGGAACACAACAGCATGCTGGGCGTATATCAGAGCCTCAGAAAAACTCTTTTCGTTCCCGTCTGGGAATATATCTTTGTGTCTCCTCTCAAGCATGCCGGCTGCCAGGAAGCCAAACCGGCCCAGGGAAATTGTAAACAGGACAATGGGAATAATCAGAAAGACGCCATTTGCTAGGAGCTGTCCCAAGGGTTTGACGGCTCTCGTCCCCGCTTCAACTTGTTCAAATATAGTTTCGTGGTAATTCAGGCTGTATTCCAGCTGTACAAGAAATACAGGAAGTTTTTCCATTCCCAATAATTGATTGACAGTTCCCCCCATCATCCAGAAAGCACCCGTTACGGCGCCATGAATATAGGTTGTGAGCGCTGCCGTCAGGGTCCCGCCCAAGGTGACCCAGAAGAGCTGTACCCCTGTTGTAACGGCGGCTTGGCGGAAAGTAGGCTTTTTGCCGCTGAAATAAATAAAATAGAAAAAAATAAATGGAAAAGGGAGAAAAGGCAGGTAGGCCATATTTGTGCAAACGGTCAGGAACAGAATAATACCGCCGCTGAACAGCCAGGCTGCCTGGCGCCTTGGCGCGTCGGCGGCATGAATGAACAGAAGAAGAGAGAGAAAATAAAAGGCCGTGGCGGCCATGTTGTGGTAGAGCCAGCCGTAGGGGCTGTGGAACTCCATGTAGCAGGCGAGCAAAACCGTGGTTACGAAGGCCGAGCGGGTGCTGAACAGGCGGGCCAGTATCAGGTAAAAGGAAAACAGGGCCAGATATAAATAGGACAGGCCTAGAACGGTGGTCGCCGTTTCCGGCGAAAACAGGCGATAGGCGGCGAATCCAGACCATATCCACGGGAAGCGGACCACCTTGTAGTCTATGAATTCATTGGCCGTATCATAATGTAGAAATCTGGAGAGATAACTCCACGGGTCCGTCCAGCCCACGTCCGTATAGAGCCAGTTTTCGTTATTGAGAAGAAGGACGAGAGGGATAAGAAAGATGATGCCCAGGTCCAGCGTCCGCTCGCGATTGCCTATGTACCATGAGGGATATTGCCAGTTTTGCATATTTTAGTCAGATCGATCCGTTACTATTCTGGGCCTGTGGGTCAGGCTGAGCGCCTGATGATTTCTAACTTGAACCACTTGGCGATCAGCCGGGGCCAAGCTTGCCAGTTGAACACAATGTTATTCATCTGGGCACATTCCCATGTACAACAACAGTTGTTCCCTTTGATGAAATTGTTCAGTTTTCTTGCTTTCTCATGGGCCATGAGTTTCACGATGTCATAGTCGTAGTCTCGTATGTTGCCGTACCCCTGTCCCAACATCTCGCAAGGAAACACGTCACCGTATTCGTTAACGACGACCACGGTGCGGCCAGCTTGGCAGTTGTATACCATGCGTTTTGACTTGTCCTTGGCGTTGTTTTTGATGACGAAAAGGCCGCCCATTATCTGGATGGTCTCTATCACCACCTCTGGACAAACAAAGTCCAGGGTTCTGCGAATGGAGGCCAGCGGGTAGCTATCATAGTAGTTGTTGATGAGCTTCTTGTGCTGGAGAAACTGCACTGCCTCTTTGTACTTGTTGACATCTACAAGCTTGGTATCCTCGTCTCGCGCATCGCCGCGCACGATGGAGACATAGAAGCCATCGATGTCATCTCGGTCGCTGAAATAGGTGATAATATTTTTTAGGTTATCCTGATTGGCGGCCTGGGCGCAGGTATTGGCGGTGACGGTAATATTCTTGAAGTTTTTCTTCTCCGCGGCCAGAACCTGGACGGTCTTCTCCAAGGCCGCAAATGATCCGGGCACCCCTCGGATCTTGTCGTGGGCATCACCGAGGTCATCTGCCGATATGTTAAAGTTGAAGTCGGTGTGAGGATGGGCCTTAGCGATCTTGCGGGCGGTTTTCAAAAGGCGGTCGGTGTGGGCGCCGTGGGTGTGGATGACGACATTGTCCACTGAGTTGTTCCGGCAGAAGAGATGGATGATCTCGTCCAGATTAGTGCGCAGTGTCGGCTCACCTCCAGTAATGCTGAGGAACTTTATGTGGCCCCACTTCCGAGAGATCTCGCGCATCTCGTCCAGAGTGAGTTCCTCGGACACCTTGGCGTTGGCGATCTCCTGCCAGTAGAAGCAGTGCGCGCATTTGAAGTCGCAGCGCCCGGTGACGTACAGCACCACGTGGCTTGGGTGCTTGTTAAACAGGAAACGAAATGCTCGAACGTAGCGCACAGGCGCCAAGTCGCCGAAGAATATCCAGACTCGCTTCAGCGTGGCTGCAGTGAGGCCGAGGAGGCCGCCCAAAGTCTGGCTAACCGTCCAGAGCATGTTAGGAAAAACACTCTTGACCAGGAATACCGCACCTTTTTCTTGGTATAGGAGGCTGTAGAACTCGGTGTTGAGAATGATATGGGCACAGAAAAATAGTGCGGGTACTCCCAGCAACGCTGGATTGATCAAGCCTAGTGGAGCGGTCAGGACGATGAGGAGGCTGAAGAGGCCAATGAGGGACTCCTTCAGAGTGGCGACGGTCGTTTCGAACTTGCCCGAATCCATGAGGATGGACGCCCAGACGTAGGCCCTTTGAAACACCACTTTGGTCCGGGGCCAAATTTTCTGGAAGTGGTGGTCCACGGTGAGTTCAGGGTCGGTGTG
This sequence comes from bacterium, assembly GCA_030922375.1. Classification (GTDB taxonomy): domain Bacteria; phylum UBA8248; class UBA8248; order UBA8248; family UBA8248; genus UBA8248. The sequence continues at coordinate 2,780 of JAVEPB010000136.1, forward strand.
CAGTATGTAATGCTCGCGCAGGCGGACCCCCAAGTCGAACTCCTCTCCGCCGCCGGGGGGCTTAAAGCTCTCGTTAAATCCGCCAACGGAATCGAAGGCCGATTTTCTGATGGACAAGACGTGGGAGTATGTGAAAGAAGCCTCCTTGATGTGCCTCAAGAGGTAGTACCACCGCAGGGCCAGAAGTTGTGGGCCGAACCCCTCGTCGGTGTTGAGTGGGGTTTTGGAGGCTAGGCCCTGATAGACGGTCACTTGCGGGTCCAGGTAAGCCCGGGCGACTTTCTCGACGGTGTCCGACTGTATGCGAACATCGGAATCCACGAAGAACAGAATGTCTCCCGACGCCATCTTGGCGCCGGTGTTTCTTGCCACTGCCTGACCGCCGTTCTTTTCAAGGCGGATATAGCGAAATCCAAAAGGGCTCACCACATCTTCAGACTGATCCGTAGATGCATCGTCAATTACGATGACCTCATGGGGCGTGTGGGAGGAAGAGGCTATGGCTGCAAGGCATTTCCGTAGGCTGGTGCGGTCGTTATAGGTCGGGATGATGACGGAAATTGTAGCTGCCTGGGTCGTCACGGTGGAGATGTTGGCGGATTTCAGAACCGGTTCGTAACCAGATTTTTTTTTGATTTGGACGGTCAACCTGTTTCTCTTTGCGTTGGTCATGGAGGTGGACGCATATTACAGTCGCAGGGTCGTTAAACTAAACCATCTCTAACATTTTTACAGAAACGTGAATAACAAATCTTATCTCATTACCGGAGGAGCGGGGCTCCTTGGCTCTGTAATTGCCCGGCGTTTGCTCGCCGAGGGGCATTCCGTCAGGATTCTGGACAATGAATGGCGCGGGGATGCGCGGCGGATTGCCGACATAAGTGACGACACGGAATTCATCCGTGCCGATATCAGGGATTCCGACGCCGTGGACAGGGCCGTAGTGGGCGTGGATGGGGTCTGTCATCTGGCCTATGTGAACGGCACAAAATTCTTCTATTCCCAGCCAGATCTTGTTCTAGACGTGGCCATCAAGGGCGCCATGAACATGATCGATTCGTGCATCAAACACGGGGTGAGGGAGTTGTTCCTTGCCTCCAGCTCGGAGGTCTATCAGTCTCCGCCGCATATTCCCACTGACGAGACGGCCCCGCTGGTGGTTCCCGACCCTCTGAACCCTCGTTATTCCTATGGGGGCGGCAAGATCATCAATGAATTGATGGCCTTGCACTGTGGCCGGGAGCATTTCGAGAAAGTCGTCATCTTCCGTCCCCATAACGTCTATGGGCCGGATATGGGCTGGGAACACGTGATTCCGCAATTTGTCATCAGAATGAAACGGCAGCTTGAGCAAACCGGCACCATTCCCTTCCCAATTCAGGGTGACGGCAGTGAAACCCGCGCTTTTAACTTTATCGACGATTTCGTTGAAGGATTCGCTGTCCTGTTGGATCAGGGCGAGCACAGAGGCATCTATCATATTGGCACGCCCGAAGAGACGGCTATCGCCGAGGTGGTGCGAGAAATTGCCGGCTATTTCGGCCGGGATGTGGAGATCATCCCCGGTGATCTTCGGGAAGGCAGCGTTACGAGGCGCTGCCCGGACATTTCCAAACTGGCTGTGCTTGGTTATTCTCCTCGCGTCTCCCTGCACGAGGGAATTGCTTTGACCGCCAAATGGTATGACGACCATGCCGGCGAGGCGCCCGAAGGCGCGGGGGAGAAAGCTTAGCATGTCGACATCGACCACACTTGCTGCGGGGACTGGCGGCGGCATTCCTGTGGAGCGATGCCAATCCTGCGCCCACGGGAAACTGGAGCCGATACTTTTTCTAGGCTATCTACCGCCGGTCAACCAGATGCGCGTTGTTGGCGAAACGCCTTGTGAACAGCCCTCCTATCCAGCGCAACTTCTCTATTGTCCCAACTGTGAGCTTCTGCAACTGGGTCTGTCGGTGGACCCCGCGATTCTGTTCCCCCCCGACTATCCCTATACCAGCGGCTCCACACGTATCCTGAAAGAGAACTTTGCCGGACTTTATGCTGAAGCCAAAGAATTTCTCGCCCTGAAAGCTGAAGATCTGGTAGTTGATATCGGTTCTAACGACGGGACACTCCTTTCAAATTTCCATGATGGCGGTCACAGGGTCCTCGGTATCGAACCCACCGATGTGGGACAAATCGCCCGCGAGCGGGAGATTGAAACCGTGACCACTTATTTCCGTCCCGAGGTGGCGGTAAGGTTGCGCAACGAACACGGCCCCGCGCGCCTTGTCACGGCGGCTAATGTGTTTGCCCACATGGAAGACATCCACGCCGTTCTTGATGGAATTGTTTCGCTTCTCGACGAGGATGGCGTCTTTATCTCGGAATCCCATTACGCCATAGGCCTGCTCGATACCCTGCAATACGACACCATCTATCACGAGCATCTGCGCTATTACTCTCTGACCAGTCTGAGAAACCTTCTGGAAGGACACGGCCTCGATGTGATTCATGCCCGGCATATACCTACCCATGGGGGCTCCATCCGGGTCTATGCCGCGAAAAAGGGACGCCGGGATATTCAGCCTTCGGTTCAGGAAATTCTTAGCAACGAACCCACTGGCGATGACATGCGTCGGAGGTTGGAGCTCTTCAGGAAAGAGGTGGTCCTGTCTAAAATGCGGCTTCATGCCATGCTGCGCGGTATCAAAGAAGAAGGCGGGCGAGTCTGCGGTATCAGCGCCCCTTCACGGGCGAGTACCCTTGTTCACTATGTGGGTCTCGACGACGGCATTCTCGATTACGTCCTTGAAATCCAAAGCTCCCTGAAAATAGGAAAATATCTGCCGGGAACCCTTATTCCCGTCATCGAGGAGTCCCGGCTGTTTGAGGACCAACCCGAATATGCCTTAATCCTGTCCTGGCACATTGCCGACGAACTGGCCCCTAAACTCCGTGAAAATGGGTATAAGGGAAAATTCATCATCCCTCTTCCCCAACCGCGTATCCTGTAACCAAATCATGACGAAGCAGAAAAACGCCAATAAAAAGGCTGGTCCTGACATCGATCTCGCCATCGTCGGCGGCGCCGGCCATGTGGGCTTGCCTCTGGCTCTTTCCTTCGTGGACAAAGGGCTAACCGTCCTGATTCAGGACATCAACAAAGAGGTTTTGGAAATTATCGCCGAGGGTCGTATGCCGTGGATCGACCAGGGGTGTGATGTTCTACTGGCAAGCGGCCTGGCAAGCGGCCGGCTGCATCTGGCGAGCGATCCGCAGGCCATTGACGGGGCTGGGAAAGTGATCGTTACCGTCGGCACGCCGGTGGATGAATTTCTCAATCCCGATCACAAGGCTTTTCGATCATGTATCGACGGGATTGCCCTTTATCTACAGAACAGCAATCTGATGATCCTGCGCTCCACTGTCTTTCCCGGCACCACTGACTGGCTTTATGGGTATCTGCAGGAACAGGGGATGGATCTTCCTGTGGCCTATTGTCCGGAAAGGGTTGTGCAAGGGCTCGCTCTTGAAGAACTCCGGTCGGTGCCGCAGATCATCAGCGGCACCACATCTCAGGCCGTGGAAGAGGCGGCAGGCCTCTTCACCATGCTGGCGCCGTCCGTTGTGTATACCATGCCGAAGGAAGCCGAATTCGCCAAGTTGTTCGCCAACGCGTACCGCTATATCCAGTTCGCAACGGCCAACCAGTTTTATATGATCGCTACCTCTGCGGGTCTGGACTATCACAATATTCACAAGGCCATCACACAGGACTATCCACGCGCCAGTGACCTTCCACGGGCTGGATTTGCCGCGGGGCCCTGTCTTTTCAAGGACACGATGCAACTTGCGGCCTTCGCCAACAACCAGTTCAGCCTTGGTCATAATGCCATGCTCATCAACGAAGGGCTGGTCCTGTTCCTCATAGAACAGGTACAAAACCAATATAATCTTGGAGAACTCACGGTTGGTTTGCTGGGCATGGCCTTCAAGGCCGATATTGACGACACCCGGGCTTCTCTCAGCTATAAACTGAAAAACATGCTGACTGTCCGCGCCAGGAAAGTCCTGACCACCGACCCTTACGTCAAGGATGACCCTGGTCTTATTAATCTTGACCAGGTCATCGCCCAAAGCGATCTGTTGTTCCTGTGTGTCCCCCACAGCCAGTACAAGGACTTAATCGTAGGCGAAACACCCGTTATTGACGTGTGGGGCTTTCTCGCCGACCACGAAACTGACTGAAAATTCCCATGCCCGATAGCAAGCTGGACATCATCATCCCCGTCTATAACGAGGGAGAAAACATCTCTGCTGTCCTTGATGCGCTTGTCCGGGAAGTGCGAACACCCTTTCGGGTGTCGATTTGTTACGATTTCGAAGAGGACGATACCCTTGATGCTCTCAAGCGCTATCCCCGGGAAAAGATAGACATTGTCGAGGTAAAAAATCATGGGAACGGCGTGCACGATGCCGTTATGAGTGGATTTCAGGCTTCCGATGCTCCCGCCGTACTCGTCCTTCCTGCAGACGATGACTATAACGCCAGCCGTATAGACCATATGGTCTCGCTTCTTCTGGAGGGCTGCGACATTGTCTCAGCGAGCCGTTTTCTTCCCGAGGGGAAAATGGTGGGATGTCCCTGGCTAAAGTCCATCCTGGTGCGCACGGCATCCTTCGTGCTTTTTCATTTTGCAAGGCTTCCCTGCCACGATGCCACCAATGGCTTTCGTCTTTTTTCACGCCGGGTTGTGGATGTCATAGAGGTGGAATCGTCTGCTGGTTTCACCTACAGCATTGAATTGCTGGTCAAGAGTCACCGCATGGGCTGGCGTATCGAAGAGGTTCCCTCCTGTTGGTATGAACGCAGACAAGACCAGGGGCAAAGCCGTTTCCGCGTATTACAGTGGTTACCCGACTATCTGCACTGGTTTTTCTACGTCTTTGCCACCACGTGGCTGCGCCGTGGGCCGGAAACGGTTCTGTTAAAAACGCAGGCCGGAAGCCGATAGAAAAATACCCGGGATTTCAGGCCGGGCCATTTCCCGGAATGGGGATGTCAATGCGGCATCCCGTTTTATGAGAGCGGAAGACGGCATCGAGAAGAATCTGCACCCGGAGCCCGTCTTCGAGACCGGGCCCGGGGGGCGGCCCATCCGCCGCCAGTCCATCCAGGAAGCGGCTTGCCAAACGCCCCGCTGCCACGATACGGCCATCTCCTTCATAGTCGTCGATGGCGTCGGATACGGGGAGCCGCTGCGCCTCGTCATCTGTCCGCTTTCTCACGAACAACGTAAAATTCTTCACATAATCCGCCGGTGGATTACCAAGCGTCATCTTCCCCTCGTCCCCATAGACGGTCAGACGGTGACCTTCCCCGCCGAAACTGCAAGTGCTTGCCGTGATGGCCACCGTCATCCCGCTTTTCATGGTGAGCGCCATAAGGGCTCCGGTCTCGCCGGGGCGTGGATCATCGGGCGCCCTGAAAAGACTGGTCGACACCGATGTCACAGGACCAAACAGCCATTCCAGATAGTGAAAACTGTGAGAAAGGAACATATTGACCAAGCCGCCTCCCTTGGTCGTATGGTTCTTCCAGCCCTCAAGGCCCAGGCGGTTGCCTTCGGTTTCCATGTGCCAGACCAGGACAGCCTGCCGCAAGACTCCCAGTTCTCCTTTATCGAGAATAGACTTGGCCCCTTGCCAAGCCGCTATCTCTGGAAAGATGAAATTCACCATGCCGACGGCTTTTGCATCGCGCGCAACGGCAACCAACTCCTGTGCCTCCTGCAAGGATGCGGCGAGTGGTTTTTCACAAAAAATAGCCTTGTTCTCATGCAGCGCTGCCACGGCCACCTGGGGCTGTATTGCCGGCGGCAGGGCGATGGCGACGGCATCCACATCCGCAGAATCTACAAGTTCGCGCCAATCTCCGAAATGCCTGGGAATGCCAAGAGATTCGGCCGTCGTGGCGGCTTTTTTTTCGCTGCTTCCAGCTATGGCCTCGATTCGGCAACGGTCATCCAGCCGGAAGGCCGGGGCAATAACCCGTGCCCCGAAACCCGCGCCCACAATCCCAATTTTAAGCGGTTCAGAAACGGACATGTTTCAGGTCATTCCATTTTTTGGCTATCCCCAGAAGACCGCCGAAGGCAAGCATGAGGATCAGCGGATGAACGGCTGGTTCGTATCGTGAATAGGGCGCATAACCCAGCGCGCAGGCAAGCACGAGATAAGGGGCGGTTACGGCCGCCAGACATAGGAGAAACTTTCTCTGTGGCGCAAATGGGATAAACCAGCATACCAGAAGGGCGATAGGGCCTCCCGCATTCCGGACAAAATTCCGTAGAAAATTCCCCAAGGGGAAAAGAGCGTTGCTAATGGGAAAGGAGACTTTATGGTCGGTAATGATCTCCCGTTGCATTTCTGTCGGCA
>JAVEPB010000137.1 GCA_030922375.1 bacterium
ACCGCGCCCGCATCCGGTAGCCGAACTCTGGGCCGGGAGGCGTGAGCATCCCGGGCGGCGCGGGGAGGTCGATCTTGCCGATGCGGGCGAGGGTGTCGAGAAAGATTCGGCTCTTTGCCTCGTTTTGGCTCTCGGGGGTCATCTGCTGAAGCGGGCAACCCCCGCACGCCGCCCCGTGCGCACAGGGCGGCTCGCGCCGGGTCTCGCCGGCGGAGGCGATCTCCGCGAGTTCGCCGACGAGGAACTTTCCCTTATCGGCCGAGACGCGGAACTGGATCGAATCGCCGGGAACGGTGCGCGGAATGAACACCACCCGGCCGTCCAGGCGGGCCACCCCCGCGCCACCGGCGGCGATGGACTCGATTTCGGCCAGATGGGTTGTTCCGGCGCTCCCGGATTGTGTGGCGGCGGTGCTCATGGGGCCTCCGACGCAAAATAAAATCGAAAAGAATACATCTGGAATACAAACAAATGCCGAACATATTTGTCAAGCGCCCTTAAGTTATTGTAAAAAAAGGTTTTCTGGTGGCTCTCTCGGGGGCGGGCCGCCTCGGGCATAAATTCGGCGGCATGAATTTCCTGCTAGACTGTTTTCATACGATGACCCGATGAAATCCGCATTGATGATTAACCGTTATCCCCGGGAATAATTCCGGCCGGATAGGAGACGATTTATCGTTCAGGGCCGAGGCCCAAGAGGAGAATCATTCGGATGAAGAAAAGAAAATTAGCGGCGGCCGTGGCCGGGATTTTTTTCTGCCTGCTCGCAAGCGGCGGGGCCGTCTCGGCCGAGACGTTGCTCGAGCGCGGGAAGTACCTCATGAACGGAATCGTTGCCTGCGGCAACTGCCACACGCCGGGAAGCCTGCTCGGCCGCCCGGAGCGAGGCCGGGAGATGGCCGGCGGGCACAAATGGGATGAACCCCCGTTCACCACCTATGCGTCCAACATCACCCCCGACAAGGGGACGGGGATCGGAAACTGGACGGATGAGCAGCTTTTCACCTCCCTCCGCGAGGGCAAGCGCCCGGACGGCTCCATCATCGGCCCCCCGATGTCCGGCGAACTTTACGCCAGGATTTCCGACCGCGACGTGCGCGCGATGATCGCCTATCTCAGGCAGGTGAAGCCGTTGAAGAATTTTGTGCCGAGAGGGACGTACCGGATTCCGCTGCCGCCCGCCTGGGGGCCGAAAAAAAGCGTTCCCGAGGTCTCCCGCAAGGACAAGGTGAAATACGGGGAATACCTCGCCGGGCCGCTGGGTCACTGCGTCGAGTGCCACACCCCGATGGTGAAGGGGCGGCGCGATTACAAGAACCAGTTCGGCGCCGGCGGATTTCTGCTCGACGGCCCCTGGGGGAAGGCCTATTCGGCCAACATCACTCCCGATCCCGAAACGGGGCTCGGCAAATGGTCGGACCGCCAGATAAAAGTGGCCATCACCACCGGATACCGGGCCAACGGAGACAAGATGAATCCTCCGATGGGCTATCACTTTTACGAAAATATCAGCCGCGAGGACCTGGACGCTATCGTGGCCTACCTGCGGTCGCTCAAGCCGATCAAGAAACCGCGAAAGGTCCGCTTCACTCCGCACAAAAAGTAACAGCGGCCATCGGCCAAACGGCCGGGCTCCGTGGAGCCGGCCGGCGCCACGGACTGCTTCCCGGCGCGACTACTCCAGGCCGGGCTGGAAGATGGCGACGAGTTCGACGGGAGCGTCCGTGGTGGACGAGCTTCGGTGCTCGGTGCCCTTCGGCATGAAAATAAAATCGCCCGCCTTGAAGCGGAGTTCGCCGTCCTCTAATTCGTAGCGCCCCTCGCCGCCGACGCAGAAAATCAATTCGTCCACTTCGTGATGGTGCCAGTCGTGGGATTTTCCCGGCGTGATCCGGGAGCGGTAGACGGTGATGTCGGTTTCGTTCGCACTCCGGGTGACGATGGTTTTATGGGTGGCCCCGCCGTCGATTTCCTCGTCGGGGAGCTCGTCTGGCCGGATGACGCAGGCCCTTCTGTCTGCTGAGGCGCTCATGGCTTTTCTCCAGTGAAGGCTCGGATTCCCGCCCGGTGAAGTATCGGGTTTTAGCTTAAGATGTTTTAAGCTGCTTTGAATCGCCCACAATGAAACAGAAGAGAAAGAGATGTCAAAAGGCGCATTGCAATTTACCGCGTCTTGATTTTTCGCCGTGAAGGTTGAAGAGTATTCCGGGGCGGCGGGGTGAGCCGTTTCCGGGGTGGCCGGCGAAATTTCGGCGTTGAAAAAAACGCATGAATCCAGGGAGCGTCAAATGTATATCGTGATGAACAGGTTTCAGGTGGCCGAGGGCCGGGAGGGGGAGTTCGAGGAAATCTGGCGGACGCGAGATTCCTATCTCAAGGAAGTGGACGGCTTCCGCGAGTTCCACCTGCTCCGCGGCGAGGGCGGCGACTTTATCAGCCATACGATCTGGGAGAGTAAGTCCGCGTTCGAAGGCTGGGTCGGGAGCGACGCGTTTCACAAGGCGCACTCCCGGGCCTCCGATACGCCGCCCGATATTTTCGCCGGGCCCGCCAAGGTCAGCATGTACGACGTGTTGATGACCCAGACGAAGTAGCGCTTTCCCGGTTAAAATTCTATCCGCTGCCCGTCCCGGGCGGCCTCGAAGGGCGATTCGCCACGCGCCGCGAGCCGCCGGACATCCTCGCCCATATGCGTCAAAAGAAGGCGGCGGGCGCGGAGGCGGCCTTCCTCGCGCTCGAGATCTTTAAGCGAGGTGTGAAACGGGATTTTTTTATCGGCGGTGTAGCACTCCATCAGGAAAATATCGGTCTCCTCCGCGAGGGCGATGAGGTTCTCGTCCCACTCGGTGTCGCCGCTCAGCCCCAGGGCGCGGCCCCGCCAGCCGATGCGGTAACCGAAAGGGATACCCTTGCGCATGTGGGTGACCCGCCCCGGCAGAATCTTGAGCCCCAGGATTTCGCGCTCGGCGCCGTCCTCGAGTTCGACGTATTCCAAATCGAAGCGGCGCTTCATCAGATCGGCGGTTTCCCCGTAGCTCGCCCTGAAAATCTCTTCGCATTTTTCCTCCGTGCCCGGAGGGCCGGCGACGGTCAGCGGGCGGTTTCGCCGAAAAAGAAACTGATAGTTCAGATAAAGAAACGCCACCCCCGCGATGTGATCGCCGTGGTGGTGGGTCAGGAGAACGAGATCGATTTCGGCGAGATCGAAAGCCATTCCCTGAAGCATGGGGACGGCCGTGGGACCGCAGTCGATCAGGGCGGCGCGGCATTCGCTCTCGCCCTCCCCGATCGGCTCGAGCAGGTAGCAGCTATGCGGATGGCCTCCCGTGGCGAAGGCGTCGCCGGTCCCGAGGACGGTCAGGGCAATAGCGGGATCGTTCGCCATCCGGGGGCTCCGGGCTCCTGGGGAATGGACACACTAAAGGGCGGCGGCCACGGGGAGCCGCCGGGATTCATGGGATGGGTCTTACTCGCTGGGGATGAGATCTTCGCTCTTGAGAAACTCACCTTCCATCTCTTCGAGAATTTCCGCGATATCGGTTAGCGAGAGGCCCAGGGTTTTGACAATATCCCTGTCGAGCACAGGCATTCCCATGTCGCCGCCGTTCCCGAATCCGACGGCCCGGATGAGAATGTCGGCCATGTGAACGACGGCGGTGGCCTCGGGCGCGTTTTTGGCGCTTCGGGGAGCGTGGTGCAGCGTGATCGGATCGCGGAGGTTGGCGGGCAGGTTCCACTTTCCGCAGAGCCATTCCCCGACTTTGGTGTGGTTGAATCCGAGGACTTCGTTCTCGGCTTCGATGAAGAGAATTTTATCTTCATCGACTTTTTCCATCACGGTGTCGAAATGCTCGGGGCCCTCGACCTTGAGCGCGACCTTGCCGATGTCGTGGAGAAGGCCCGCGACGATGATTTCCTCGGCGTCCTGGAGCTTGATTCTCCTGGAGATGATTCCGGCCGCCAGGGAAACGCCCAGCGAGTGTTTCCAGAGGTGGAGCATTTCGGTCGCCATGATGTCGAATACGGATGCCGTGAGGACCAGTCCCTTCACCGCGTTGAAGCCGAGGAGGACCAGGGCATGGGTGACGGTCGAGATTTTACCGGGAAACCCGAAAAACGCGGAATTGATGAGCCGGAGCACCTTGGCCGAGAGGACCTGATCGGCCTGGATCATCTCGCCGACCTGGGCGGTGCTTATCGTGGGGCTCTCAACCATGGTGGACAGCTTGGTGACCACCCCCGGAAGCGTGGGCAGGTTTTCCAGCGTCTCGACTTTGTGCTTGAAGATGGAAGAGTCAATTGCCACGGGCGTTCCTCGTGTTTTTCCGGATGAGGGAGAGAGGATTAACTTTCTGCGGCCTCGCCCTCGCCGTTTTCGATTCTCTCAAGCTCCTCGGCGAGCAGGGCGTGTTTTTTCTCAATGTGTTTATGGACGACCATTTTCAGCGCGGCCATGAGCTTGTTGTCCAAGACCGAACGAAACCGCAAATCGAGTTCGGCCATTTCCTCCTCGAGGGTTAACATCTGTTTCCCGTCGTCAACCGGGTGACCTTCCACCGTAATGTGGGTGATGTCGAGTTGTCCGAGCCTCGATATCAGATTGGCCGTCAGCGTCGTTCCCTTGGCGCAGAGGACCTGGCCGGAGGAAGTTTCGACCGGCTGGGCGATGACCATGTCCGTCTCTGCCTGTGTTACCTTGATCCGCTGCATCCTGAATCAACTCCAGTTCCAGCAAGAAAGGGCTCCCGCCCCCACCGGGCTAACAGCCCGAATTACAGTATTAAATGAGCAATTTTTGGAATATCGAAGCTTGATCTAGGGTGTATCAGAGTTGGTGCGGGTGTCAAGGGCGGAGACGTGATTCGCGGCTGGCCGCGGAGGGAAAATTGTCCGGCGCAAGGGCGCCAGTGAAGCGGTCAACCTATTGTTTCCCGGCCCCTTGTGGCTCGTCTTGATTGGGCTGTTTTTCGGGTGATAGTCTGCCTTCGCCGGCTGTAAGTTGCGGCGGCGGACTTCCGGCGAACCGCCCTGTACAATGGGGACCGCGCTTCCACCGGCCACGGTTTCCGGTTGGAGTTTCGGGATAGATTCCAGGGCGAGGCGCCTGTCATTTGGAGTATTCGCATGAACCGGTTATCGCTCAGATTCGCCGCTGGCCTGTTTCTTACGGCCGGGTTGATTTTCGCCGGGGCCGCCGTAGAGGCCGCCGTGCCCGAGCCGGGATCCGGGAGCGGGCTCCGCCGGGTTCTGGTGAAAACGGTTTTGGTGGACTCTCAGAACAATCAGCCCGTCGTTGTTCTCGAGGACGAGAAGAAGGGCACGGTCCTGCCGATCTGGATCGGTCCGGCGGAGGCGCGGGCCATCATGATGCAACTGAGCGGGGTGATCCCGCCCCGGCCGATGACGCACGATTTGCTCCGGAACATTATCGGCGGCCTGAAGGCGAAGGTGATCCGGGTGATCGTCACCGAGCTCAAGGGGGGCACTTTTTACGCCCATATCGTCATGAAATCCTCCGGGCGGAGTTTCGCCATCGACAGCCGGCCCTCGGACGCCATCGCGCTCGCCCTGCGGGTGAAGGCTCCCATATTCGCGAAGGCCAAGGTCCTGAGCGACAACGCGATCGGCCTTGCGTCGGCGAAGCTGACTCACCGCGATCACCTCGGAGTCGTCCTGCAGTCGATGACTCCGCTCTTGGCCCGCTATTTCGGCGGCGGAAAAACCGGCGGTCTTCTCGTCTCGCAGGTCGCCGAGGGACAGCCCGCCGAGAAGTCGGGGCTTCGCCGTGGAGATGTGATATTTCTCGTGGAGGGAAAAGAGGCGCTCTCGGTTGAATTGTTCGAGAGGCAGTTTGTGAAAAATTCTTCGGGAATGAATATTTCCGTCAGGAGAGGGATTAAGGGCGAGCCTGTTCAATTGCGGCTTGCCGGGGTGAATCCGAAAGGACAGCGGTGAGGTAATGAACATTCTTTTCGTATGCACGGGAAACCTCTGCCGCTCGCCGATGGCGGAGGCGTTGCTGAAAAAATTCGCCTCGAGGGCGGGTCGCCGCGACCTGCACGCCCGCTCTGCGGGAACCCACGCCTTCGCGGGAAGCAGTTCTCCCTCGGAGGCCCAGCAGGTCGCGGGCGCGGTCGGGCTGGATCTGGTATCGCATGAGGCCCAGCCGGTCACGTCCGAACTCGTGGACTGGGCGGACGAAATTGCCGTAATGTCCCCCGAGCATGCGGATTTCATCGAGATGAACTTTCCCGAAGGAATCGAAAAGGTGATTGAGCTGGTCCAATTCAAGCCGGGAGGGAGGCCGGGTGACACGCTCAAGGACCCCTACGGAATGACCCTGTTTCACTACCGCCAGTATTTCGGCGAGTTGATGGAAGCCCTTCAGGGGTATTACGCCCAGCTGAACGGCGATCGCGGCTGAGAGGGCCGGGGGAGATGAAGTGAGCGATATCGCCGCCGGATCGGAGGACGCGCTGGTCGTCGTCGATCTTCAAATCGATTTTTGCCCCGGCGGAGCGCTGGCCGTTTCGGAGGGGGACATCATCGTCCCGCTGGTCAACCGCCTTCTCGCGCATCCGCATCTTTTCAAGGCGGCCACCCGCGACTGGCATCCCGCCGACCACGTTTCCTTTCGAGCCCAGGGCGGCCTTTGGCCGCCACACTGCGTGGCCGAGACGCCGGGCGCCCGCTTTCACCCCGGGATGGAAGTGGATCGGGTCGATCTGTTCATCTCGAAAGGCGCCCTGAAGGACGCCGACGCCTACTCGGGATTCGACGGCACCCGGCTGGCCGCCGAGCTCAAGTCGCGGGGGGTGCGGCGGATATTTGTTTGCGGGCTGGCGACGGATTACTGTGTGCGCGCCACCGCGCTCGACGGCCGCTCGGAAGGGCTCGAGGTCGTGGTTTTGGAAGACGCCATCCGGGCGGTGGACGTCAAGCCCGGCGACGGAGACCGGGCGATCCGGGAGATGCTCGGCGCGGGTTGCGCCCTCGCGAAGTCTGTGGATATCTCGGAATAAGAGCAAGGGAGCGCCAATATGGTAATGGTGCGCGTTCAGGTTCCCTCCAGCACAACGAATCTCGGTCCCGGCTTCGACGCCCTGGGGGTGGCGCTCAATCTGTATAACCGCGTCGAGCTGGACGAGCTTCCCTGGGGCTTTTCGGTTCACGTCGAAGGCGAAGGGGCGGCCGAGATTCCCCGCGATGAAACCAATATTTCCGTTGAGGCCGTAAAAAGGGTTTACAAAAAGGCGGGGCGTGCGCTTCCCGGATTATGGATGAAGCAGCGCAATCACATTCCGCTGGCCAGGGGCCTCGGCAGCAGTTCGGCGGCCTTGGTCGGCGGGCTGGTCGGGGGAAACATGATGCTGGGGAGCCCCTTGTCGATGGACGAGCTTGTCCAAATGGCGGTGGAGATGGAGGGTCACCCCGACAATGTGGTCCCCGCCCTCGTCGGGGGGTTCTGTATTTCGGCCACCACCGAGGAGGGCCGGACGGTGTTTACCCGCGCTCCCGTGGTGGATCGCTACCGGTGGGTGATCGTCGTCCCCGCCTTCGAGGTCAGCACCAAGGAGGCGCGGAAAAAGATTCCCGAGCGGATCCCGCTCTCCGACGGGACCTTCAACGTCCAGCGCGTGGGGATGCTGATGGCGGCGTTCGCGTACGGCCAAAACGAGTTGTTCCGCGAGGCGATGCGGGACAAGTTTCACCAGCCCTACCGGAAGGAGCTGATGGGCCCCCTCGACGAGGTGTTCGAGGCGGCCCACGAGGCGGGGGCGCTGGGCGCCTGCATCAGCGGGGCGGGCCCGTGCGTGCTGGCCATTTGCGATCAGAGTGCCGGAAAGGCCGGGCTCGCGATGCGCGAGGTCTACCGCGTTCACGGGATCGACACCCGGATGCATGTTCTTCGAATCGCTTCCCTGGGAGCGCACGCGGTCGATTACTCCGGTGTCTCGGCTACCTCCGTCGCTTCCTGACAACCCGCATCGCATTTCGAAAAATCGATGGCGAAAGATTGATGGCCGGATGAGAATCGGTCCGCGTCAGTCGGTAGCCTATTCGGTTTCGCCGCGCCAGCGGCGGAAGGCGTACTGTATCGCGTACCAGGCCGCTCCGGCGAAGAGGGCGAGAAGAAAAAGGCTCTTGGTGGTTCCGACCATCTCACGCAGAGTGTCCAACTCCTCGCCAAAATAATAGGCCCCGAAAAACAGCACGGGGACGCTCAGGGCCGCGGCGAGCAAATCCATCCCCAGAAACCGCCAGACCGGCATGCGCATCATCCCCGCCGCGAGAAAAAGCGGCGCGCGCAGCCCGGCGAGAAACCGGCCGAAGAAGATGGCTTTTTTCCCGTGCCGGGCGAAAAATTTTTCGACCCTCTTCATCCGCCTCGGGTTGAACATCGAGCGGACGGCGCGGTGCTGTGTGGCGCGGGGACCCCACCAGTAGCCGATGCTGAAAATGATCATGTCGCCGATCAAAACGCCGGCGAAGTTGACAGCCAGGGCGACTCCGAAATGAATCGTGCCCAGGTGGGTGAGGTATCCCGAAGCGATGATCGGGATGTCTTCGGGAAGAGGAAGGCCCAGGCCGCAGAGTATCAAGACGATAAAAATCCCGCCGTAGGTGAACTCGGCGATGTAGGCCTCAATGATTTCGAACATCAGCCCTTCGTCCGGCGGGCGCGAGAGGAAGCCGATAGGCGGGGTGGATTGGGGCCCGGCGCTATTTTGGGCCGACGCATTCGAGCATGTTTCCGTCCGGGTCGGCGAAGAAGCAGATGAACCGGCCGGGAACGACCTCGGCGATCTCGCCCTGCATGGCCGCTCCCGCAGCCTTCAGCGAATTGAATGCCTCCTCCACGCTCTCGACCGAAAAAGTGATGTAGCGGACCCCGGTCGCTTCATCGATCTTGCCGGTGCCCGAGGGCGGCCCGGCCTCGGCCTGGACGATCTTGAGTTGTACGTCTCCGGCCTGAAAGGCCTTGAAGTGGAACGGTCCCCCGGCGCAACCGGACTGCCTCGCGATGTCGGCGCTCAGCGCCACCTCGCGGACCATCGGCAGCCCGAGGGTTCCGCCGTAGAATTTTTCCGCCACATCCAGGTCTTTCACGACGATGCCGATATCGATGGAATCCTTGGTCATTTTCAGAAGGGACATCATATTTCTCCCAAATTCGGTTGAGCCGGGCCGCCGACGTGCGAAGCGCGCGGGGCGGTTTTTCCAATGGACGGAGGATATCATTCTCCTCCTTCCCCGGACAACGGGATCGGCGCGGCGCGCTGGCCGTGGCGGGTCCGTTTCCTGTACCTTGGCGGTATCCGGTAATTCTTCGAATTTTGGTCCGATGAAAATTCTTTCATCTTCCTGGAGGGAAAAAAGATGCGTTTAGAGGGAAGGACGGCAATCATCACCGGCGGCGGCGGCGATATCGGCCGGGGAATGGCCTGCTGCTTCGCGAAAGAGGGGGCGCGCTCGCTTCTGGTCGATCTCCGGGAGGAGGCGGCGCAAAAGGGGGCCGACGAGGTGGCCGCGGCGGGAGGGGAAGCCTTCCCAATCGGCGCGGACCTGACGAAGGAGGAT
>JAVEPB010000138.1 GCA_030922375.1 bacterium
TCGAGGCCGGCATGCCGGCCGTCTCCAAGGAGGACATGGAGGCGATCAAAGAGATATCCTCGCTGGGCCTCAACGCTAAAATCATGACCTTCTCAAGGGCGATGCCCGCCGACATTGATCGCACCATCGAGTGCGGCGCCGACGGCGCGGTTGTCGAGGTTCCCAGCGGACTGCCCCGCCTCAAGTATCAGTACAAATGGACCGAAGATGAAATCATCGAAAGAGCCGTCACGGCGGTGAAGTACGCCAAGGACAAAGGTCTTTTTGTCAACTTCTTTCCTTTCGATACCACCCGGGCGGAGTTCGACTTCCTGAAGCGGTTGGTGGGGGAAGTGGCCGAGAAGGGAAAGCCCGACTCGGTGTGCGTCGTCGACACGACGGGCTGCATCCTCCCCCGGGCCATGGGTTTCCTCATCAGCGAACTCAAGCGTCTGGTGGACATTCCCCTCGAAGTGCACACCCACAACGACCTGGGCTGCGGCATCGCCACCTCCCTGGCCGCCGTGGAGGCCGGCGCGAAGACGGTCCATGTCTGCGCCAACGGCCTGGGCGAGCGGACCGGCAATGCCTCGCTCGAGGAGGTGGCCGTGAGCCTGAAGACCATGCTGGGGGTGGACACCTCCATCAAATACGAAAAACTCGAGGAGCTCTCTCAACTGGTGGAGAAATTGTCGGGGATGAAGCTCGGCAAGCAAAAGCCCATCATGGGAGAGATCACCTACATCCGCGAGACCGGCCTCGGCATCGACGCCCTGGAAAAAGAGCCCCGTGTGGGCTATTCGGTCCAAGCCGAATTTGTCGGAAGGAAATACCGGTTCGTTCTGGGCAAGAAGAGCGGCAAGCCATCGGTCGAAATCAGGCTTAAAGAGATGAACCTGGAAGCCACGGAGGAGCAGATGCGCACCATGCTCGACCAGGTGAAATTATTGTCTATCGAAAAGAAATCCTGGCTTAGCGACGAGGAGTTCCTCGAGATAGCCAAAGGCGTTCTCGGGAACTAGCGCGGGCCGCAGCGACCGAAGCCTAAAAACATTCCGACCCCCGGATTTTCGGGGGCCGGAAACCTCCCCAAATTCAAGGACTACAAAATAAGACCTGAAAACCCTAAAAAAACATTTCCGGTCTTCGATTTTTCCCCCGATTTTTTCCCCCCGAATCGGTGGAAAGATTGTGGAAAAGGCTTAATTTTCGCCCCTAACATGAATAAATTCACGGACTTAGATTAAAGTGCCCAGATACGATACACTTCTCCTAATTCATTTAAAATCAATAACATAAACTAAATTTTCGCCCATCCGGGCCAGTCGCCTTCGTCTTAACCGCTGTTTTTTCACAGCTATTTGCCTCGGGGCGCCCAATTGCCCGACAATTTCGCCGCTAACAGGCAATAAATTTGCCGGACGAGGCGGCCGCCGCCTCCCCATGTGAGAGCCCTCATGCCGGAAGAAAAAAATATCGGCCGGAAGGATTTTTTCAAGGAAGGCCCCCTCTCTTTCCTGCGGACGTTCATGACAGCGGCGCGCGAGGAGCCGCCCCCGAGGAGAATGCCCCGGGACGAGGACATTCCCCTCCTCCGGCCCCCCGGCGCGGCGCCCGAGTCCGAATTCCTCTCGCTCTGCGAGGGAGGGGCGGCCTGCGCCGAGGCCTGCCCGGCCAATGCCATCCTCCTCGTACCGCGTAAGGACGGCGACCCCGGCCGCGATGCCCCGATGATCGAGCCCTCGGTGGCGGCCTGTGTCCTCTGCGACGATCTCGCCTGCATGAAAGCCTGCCCGAGCGGAGCGCTGAAACCGCTCGAAAGGGAATCGATTCGCATCGGCATCGCGAAAATCGACCGGGAGGAATGCTTCGCCTGGTCGGGGCTGGACGAGTTCTGCGACTACTGCGTCGATCGGTGTCCGATCGGCAAGAGCGCCATCCGGATGGAGACCCTTGAGGACAAAAGGGGACCC
>JAVEPB010000139.1 GCA_030922375.1 bacterium
TTGTCCACGCAGGGGTGATATGGCGGCCTTCGACTTGCGGCTACTTCACGCTGGCTGTTACATAGACCCGGACACGGGGCTCCCCTGTCCTGCACAACCTAAGTCAAAAAAGACCATATTTTTTACTTATGGTGCGGACAACGAATGGACCCGGAAGGTCCATTATTTTTACCGTTTTTTTCGTAAGGACATATTGTACTCTTCACCCCCTCCAAAGCTTGTGGACCTCATCAAACAAAGAGGGCTGCTCCCATCAGGCTTTGATGACCACCAAGCCCAGGATCTATCCTGGTTCGAGGACACCTTCCTCGTGCCCCCCTATATGGATAGTAATGACACCCCTTACGGCAAGATCGACTCTTCCAGCTGGTATGAAAAGCTAGCTGAATTCCATGAGAAAGGCGGCTATGGCCACTTTTCCGCTGGACGGTGCTTTTCCAAGGCCCATTCCATCCTTGAAGAGGAAATGAGGGGTATTGATTCAAAATTGAATGGGAACGAAGGATCGTCTGCAGCCCTAAGGGAATTGAAAAAAAAGAAAACCCAGATCAAAAAGCAGATGAGCACCTATCTGACCCGACGCGGTGATAATTATGTCAAGATAGGCTGGGACAACGAGGCCAGGAATGACTTCCGTGAGGCGGTTCGCCTCAACCCCTTCAATCTCAAGGCGCGGTTGAAAGGCCTCCACTGACCATCAAAGCTATAGGAGAGACTTGGAAATCCCGCCATCGAAATTGATGGTGACCCCCGTCAGGTATTTAATTTCATGGTCCACGATGGACCGCACGAAGGCGCCGATCTCTTCCGGCTTTCCGGCCCTGCCCATGGGCAGGGCGGCCTCGAAAGCATCCATGTCTTCCACCAGACTGTAAAGCCGGTCGGTTTTGGTGGGGCCGGGGGCGATATTGACGCAGCTTACGTTGCGGCGTGCGAATTCAGCGCTCAGGGTTTTTAGGATGCTCGAGAAGGCGATGCGATAGGCGTTCGAAAGCACTAGGTTGGGGTCGGGCTCCTTCATGTTGAAAGACGAGATAAGGAAGATATATCCGCCATCATTAATCTTGAGATTCTGAAGGATCAGGCAAAACCCCAGGAACAGCTGGTTGTGATAGCGCAGCCATTCGTCCTCGGTAAGATCAAAAAAATTCGTCGCGGGCGGGCCACCCGTATTCAGCACCAGGATGTCCGTCTGCTGCTGTTTCGCGACGAATTCCCGGACTTGCGAAAGGTCGGAGGTGTCCAGTTCCTTCGTCGAGGTCGCCACCACCTCCAGATCCGACTCCGCCAAGGCGTCGGCTATGGCCTTTCCAATGCCCCGTGATCCCGCCAGAACGATCGCTTTTTTCATCACCCGTCCGCCTTGTCTGCCATTGCTTCCCTCCCTTTCTCGATCTCGTTGTCCATTTTCACCTTGACCTCTTGGCCCATGGAGGCGGGCAGAATTTTCATACTGTTGACCACTTCGGCGAGATCCTCCAGGGCGATGGCATGTCCCTCATCCAGGTGAGCCGATGTCCGCCCCCCCTTTACGTAGAAAAAAACGTCGGAAGGAGAGAACGCTAGGGACAGATACAACACTTTCAGGTTGTCACAATGATGTCCATAGGCCACCGGCAGGGAAAATTCCCTGCTCAACAGGGGCATGGCCCTCAAGTGAACGCTCTCCAGGTCCTGGGTGAGTTGGGTATGTATGAGGGTAAAACGCTCACCGTGGGGTCTTATATGCTGAAAAAAAACACCGATTTCGTCCAGATTGCTCATTCCGGTGGAAACAAAAAGCGGCTTGTCGGTTTTACGGACCAGACCGTCTATGAGTGAAAAATTGGTAATGTCCTGGCTGAGGACCTTATAGAAATCCGGCGCCAGGCCCTCGCAGAAATCCATCGCCTCTTCATCAGCCAAGGCGACGCCGAACTTGGCATCGCTTTTTCTGATCCGGCGAGACGCCTCTTTGTAATAGGCTTGCGGCAGGGTCAGCTGCGCATAAGCGGGGTCAGCGTAAAACGCCTTCTCGCGGAGTTGAAACGTCACCGCGTCGG
The DNA here is from genome assembly GCA_030922375.1 of bacterium. Taxonomy (GTDB): domain Bacteria; phylum UBA8248; class UBA8248; order UBA8248; family UBA8248; genus UBA8248. The sequence continues at coordinate 2,043 of JAVEPB010000139.1, forward strand.
CGGGGCTGTCTAGAATCTGCGTGAGATACTCATCGGCATAGTCGCAATCGCCAAGATGATTGAGCCCAATTTCGCAAATAATCATTATATGTAATCAATGCTCATGTGATTGGTCTCGGCCACCGCCCGCCCCACGAGGATCAAGATCATACCCGCTTACGATCACGTCCAGAACAGGGAATTTTCTCCGATATATTCTCAAAGCGTATTACAGTTGCCGCACTTTTTTGTCAGTATACCGACAGTGCGTTCCATTCGAGACTATTTTAGAGCACAACTGTTTTCTGATTTTTTCCGGTCCCGGCAAGCAGAAGATGATCTTCCTGCCATGGCAATAACGGTTCTCAGCTTCAGCAAATGCGCCAGCATGAGTTTCCAGCCACCAGAACCAAGAGCTTCCGTTATGAAACTGCGCTCCTTTACGCCCGGAAATATCAAGAGAAAGGCCGCCTCGTTATTGGGAGGGTATTTCAAACGCGGCGCCAATACCGGGATGAACACCCTCATCGGCCGCGACCTTTGCCATGATGACGCATGGAAGCCGCCCCCCAAGTCGATGGATAACTATTTCGCGGCCATGCCACATACCACGGAACCTCTTGCGCATGATCATAACACCATGCCCGATTGCGTCGTCATCGGCGATTTTTACGAACTCTCTCGCAAGTATCTCCGCCTTAATGATATTTCCGGCGGCAAGATGTTGGAAATCGGCGGTTCCATTGCCCGGAACGGAATGAAGCAGTTTCCTGAATTCGATTATCTAAACGTAGATCTCTTGGACAACGATGAAATTCACACCCTTGTCGCTGACATCACCGACTGTAAGGACACCATCGAGAGTGAAAGTATGGATTTCGTCTTTAGCATGCATGTCTTAGAACATATCGCCGAGCCCTGGAAGGTCGCTGAGGAAATTACGCGTATTCTCAAACCCGGTGGATTAACGGTTACCGTAACTTTCTGGGCCTGGCGCTATCATCCCACACCCATCGATTATTGGCGCTATTCGTCTGAATGCCTGAAGTTTCTCTTTAAAGAAACGGAATGTCTCGAAGCCAATTTCGACAGTTCCTGCCGCCGCACCACGCGCCAGGGGAAATGGCCCAACAAGGCGGATTCAGTGCCCGTTGACGAGCGGGGCGGCTGGCTTGAAAGCTGGAATGTTTATCACGTTGGCCGCAAGCCACTCACCTGATCATGCGGCGGATAAACATCTGGCCCTGGAGGAAATTTTCTCCGACTCCTAAGGGTGCCACAAACCAAAAAGGAGACAATAATTTAGAAAGTGTTATCCCAATATCCGCCGAAACAAGCGCTTAATTTCATGGATGAAAGACTTTACCCGCCTAATAAGAAGGGTTTTAGAACTTTGCTGTGCCGCTCATTCGTTGCACAGCCTGAGCAAAAACCTCTTCAGGAGAATCGCAGGAGCACATGACACCCCTTTCTTTCTTATGGCGTCCCGCCACAATTCCTTGCCGATGTCATATTTCTCCAACCATGCAATAATTCTGTGCAGGATTTTACTGTGCAGGATTTTATTTTCCTTTCGTGTTTTGAAAAAATTCCTTGAGAGTTCCCCAATGTTATGAATGAGAGCCTGTGAATGGGTAAATTCTTTTTCAACTATCTCTGAAAATGGGCCAAAAGTGTTGGCAGCAACGGTGAACCGTTCCGAGAGTTCAAGATAGAGCCGGTTATAAGGATTTCGAGCGTGCGTTTTATAGCGGATCAATTCTTCTCCAAAGTCCGAGCGAGCCAGCATGTCTTCCAGACGCTGGCGATTACGGTGATAAAGATCAAGGTCGGTTTCCAGTAAAGCCGACATTTTCCTGTATATCCGAATCGGCAATTCGTCCTTGCTGGGACGCCAATAGGTGTAAAGACCGGGCCGCCACATCAGGGTTTCCCTGATACCGATCATATCGAACAAGACAAAGAGGCTTTCCTCGAACAACTCCGTAACGCCAACGAAGAAAAAACGCTTGTCAATGTTCTCGACGGCTCTGGAGAACAGATCGCCGGGGTTCGTTCCTTCCAGATTTTGTGCGGAAATATACGGCAGGGGCTTATCCCTGAAATAAGTGGCATGTTCGTAGGTCTGGAAATTACAGTGGCCTATCCTGTCCTTTACCTCGTCAATTTTCCGTTCGAAGCGCTCCCAAATCCCGGCCATATTGTTGCCTTCAGTCTTATACTCGTCCCAGAGAAGCACCTTAGCCAGGAAGTGTTTGTGCGGATCCCGCATCAGGCTGAAATAGCTCGAGTCACCATCAATCCGTTCATGCAGGCCGAAAGCGTGATGCGCGGAAATAATTAAAGGAGGTTGTGTGCCAGCCCAAGGCGGATTATCGGATATGGCCTGTTCCTGATTGGGGATGATCAGGGGAATGCCGGTTTTCTCTTGCATCCTAACAAGAATGTCGTTGATACACGCACCGCCGGTACGCCCCACATGATGGAAGAATAAAATCTTCTGGTGCAGATCTGGATCAGACAAAGAGTTTCTGTTTTCGACCCGGTAGGTACGGTCGATCATCTCCTCTTTTGTCTTGGACGACTCGCGGATGTAAATCCTGTCGAAATCCTTACTCACGCCCTTGCCCCCGCTTCAAAGTCATCCGTTGCAATCAATTATATGAAATACAATCCTGGTCGGATGCATCTCATGTCTCATCCTCCTCGATAAACAGATCGGTTTCCCGCAGCGCGGCAATGACCTCCGGCCGCATGAGATGGGCATCGGGGGCCTTGCCGCCAAGCAGTGTAGCCCGCAGATCGGTGCCGCTGATATGGGTAACCAACTGGGAGGCGGTCTGTTCATGGGGGCAGGTCTGTTCGGTGACGATTCCGTCACAGCGCCCGCAGAAATAAGGGCCATGCAGATACATAATCTCGATCCCGAGATCACCGTCGAAACGGCACGTCAGTTCGTGGGCCTCGTAAAGGCCGTAATAATTGCCGAATCCGGCATGATCGCGGCCGATAATGAAATGGGTGCAGCCGTAATTACGGCGGATGAGGGCGTGAAACACGGCCTCGCGCGGACCGGCATAGCGCATATAGGTGGAGAGAATACCAAGCACCACCTTGTTGGCGGGATAGAATTCCTCGATCAGCGTGCGATAGCCGCGCAGGATCGCCTGTGGCGTGTAGTCACCTTTTTTCTTGCGCCCCACCAAGGGCTGGATGAAGAGGCCGTCCACCTGTTCCAAGGCTATACGCTGTAGGTATTCGTGCGCCCGGTGTGGCACGTTGCGGGTCTGAAATCCCACCACGCTCTTCCAGCCTTTCCTGGTAAACAGAGCGCGGGTTTCTTCTGGCGTCAACTCGTCGCCGGAAAAATCGAAGGTAGCGCGTTTCGTCAACGCCACCGGGCCGCCCAGAAAGTGGTCACCACCCGACATGAAAAACGCCACGCCGGGATGGGCGGAATCGCCTGTACCATAAACCTTTGCGGCCACCGCCGCCTTGTCGCAGGTAAAGACGCTTTCCGGACGCAACTCCCCCACCTGCTCACCATCATAGATCAACGCCACCCAGGGCAAGCCTCTCAGCCGTTGCGCCGTCTCCCCATCCACGTCCAGTGCCACGGGCAGGGGAAAGACCGCGCCTCCCGGAAGCCGCATGGTTTCCACGGCGGCGTGGAACTCATCTTCGTTCATGAAGCCGGCAAGCGGCCGGAAGGCGCCCAACCCTAGTTTTTCAAACTCCAGGTACTGGGGACGGGTAAGGACGAGTTCGCTCATGACGCCTTCAGACGTTTCTCTGTTCCGCCAATGGACTGCAGACGGTCCGTGATTTCGCGCACTACCGCGGTCGTGTCCAGATCATCGGTGGCCACCACCGTCATGTGGGGATTGTCCGGCGCATGCCACGGCACGTCTATTCCCACCACATGTGATATTTCTCCGGCTTGCGCCTTGGTATACAGCCCCTTGGGATCGCGGCTGCGCACCAGGTCCAGAGAGGCCTCGATATAGACCTCGAAATAATCAGAAAAATGATCCCGGTTCCAGGCCAGAAGGTCGGGATGAGCGTAGAGAGCCGCCACGATCACGGCGAGACCCTGGCCATCCAGCATGGCGGCAAGATTCTGTAGGCGTTGTATCTGAAGGCGGCGGTCGGACTCGGTAAAACCCAGGGAGTTGCCAAAGAGCGTCCGCACCTCGTCGCCATCAATTCGCACCATGGCCGGCAAGCGGGGTTTCATGGACTCGTAGAGCGCCGTGGCCAGCGTGGTTTTGCCGGCGCCGGAAAGTCCTGTGATCCAGATAATCATCCGTTGCAATAAATCAAATAAAATATAACCTGATGGTCATTTCTCGAATTTGGGGTCATCAGTTTACGCGGCAGCAGTACATAAAATACTAAGGGAACACTTGTTGCGTTGAGCTACCCTACCTTAATGTCGACTTTTCTTTTAGTTACTTTAAAGATGGGTCTGAAATGACTCAAGGCCTGACCGTTTTCCAAAAACTAGGCCGTTTTGTTCCGGTCTTTGCTCTCATACTTCTTGTGCTCGGCGGATACGCCATTCTTGCCGCTGTTGCCGCCCCGTACATTGGGCTTGGCCTGAAAGAGGAGTTTTTTCTCTATCGTCTGGCCGGTTGGTCGCGCACGGACCTGTTCCATATAGGCATTGTCTCAGGGTTGGCCGGGCTGGCGCTAGCCTTGCCGAACCTCATGCGGTGGATAAACAGCTGGCCCTGGATGGCTGATAAGTCCGTACGCCTCAAAGCCTATTTTGCCCTGCCCCCGGCCGCGGCGCCGTATTCTTTCAACCGTCGCGATCAGCTTATTCTTCTAGTCGCGGCAATGCTCTTCCAGGCCATCTATCTGCTCATCATTCCGCTGGTGGTTGAATGCGACGCGGCGATGTATTTCAACTACGCCAAATCCATTTTGGGAATCGAAGGTGGCGCATACACCTATTACAGGCCACCTGGTTTTCCGGTTTTTCTAATCGCGACCGGGCAGCTTCTGTTTGATTCGTTCGTCGGGACCGTGGTCGCCCAGGCGGCAATGGGTGTCCTGATACCTGTTCTCGTGTACCGAAGTCTCGCCCCCATAAATCGATGCGCAGCCTTCATTTGCACGTTCGTCATTATTTTCTCCGGCACACCTTTTTTAGCCGCGAAACTCATGCTTGCCGAACACTTGTTCTTCTTCCTTATGGTCGGTATGATCTATAGCTTTTCGCGGTTCTATTTCAGCCGGGACCCGCGATTTATTTACCTATTTTTTTTACTGGCTCTTACGGCCATGTTTACCCGTTGGGAGGGATTGATTCCGCTGCTGCTCGCCGTCATCACGCTGATTATTGTCGCGCACAAGAAAACAAACCATCTCCGCCATTTGGTGTTGGCACTGTCTGTGATCGCAGCCATTACCGGGGCTTATTCATTTTTGCGTAGTCAGAT
>JAVEPB010000140.1 GCA_030922375.1 bacterium
GTATGAAAAGCGCCCCTCGCCTCCGCCCGGCCTCTCCTCGTCGGGCTCAATCTTGAGATTTTCGCTCGCTTTTTAAATTCGCTTGGTTTTTTTTGTTATTGTGGGTTTGAGGGATTGGTGTCACGGGGTCTCGACGGAGAATGCATGGCCAGGATTCGGGAAAGACCGATAATTATCTATCACCAGATCGGAGGCTATCCGCCCGATCAAATGGCGTACGGCGTCACCCCGGCCGCTTTTCGCTCGCACCTGGACATCGTGAGCGAGGAGAACCTCGAGGTGATCCCGCTGGACCGCATGGTGGCCCAAATGAAAGGCGAAGCGCCCGCCTCACCCCGCACGATTTCCCTTACTTTCGACGGCGGGTTCCGGGACGCCGCCGAAAATGCGGTTCCGATTCTGGCCGAAAAGGGTTTTAAAGCGGCCTTTTTTGTTCCCACCGAGTTTGTCGGGAAGGAGCACTCGATATACGGAGCGACGCTTCCGTGCATGGACTGGCCCGAGATTCGCGGACTCGTCGACGCGGGGATGATCGTTGGTTCTTTGGGGAGATACGGCGCCCGGCTTTTCGAACTCGACGAGTCGAAATGGCGCGAGGACGCCCGCGCCGCCCGCCAAACGCTCGAGGACCGGCTGGGAGTTCCGGTCAGGTACCATGCCTACCGCGAGACTTTTCCGAACCGAAGGTTGAGGAGGTGGTTTGTCGAGGAGGGTTTCGAGGCTGTATTCACAATGTGCCCGACGTTTCGCCGGTCCGACCTTTACCGCGTCGGACGGATACAGGTGGACGACGAGGCGCCCAATGTCTTTCAAACGAAGACATCCAATCTATATCTCTTCTTCAAGGACAAGCGAACCTGGCGGTTGATCCGAAGGTTCAGGCTGGATCGATTGATGCACCGTATCTACGAGAAGTTCGAATGAAATTCTCCCGCCGGTTTCGTCCGCTGGAGCTGGCCGTCGGTTCCGGAGCGGCGCTCCCGCCCCTCGGGAAATTTAATCCAACTCCTTCACCGCCTCGGCGATCTCCGGGAGTATCGCCGGGTCGTCGATGGTCGCCGGGGTTTTGTAGGGCTCCCCGTCCACAATCTTCGCCATTGTCCCCCGCAATATCTTGCCCGAGCGGGTTTTGGGCAGGCGCTTGACGACGAGGGCCCGCTTGAAGGAGGCGACCGGGCCGATTTTCTCGCGCACCATCAGGACGGCCTCGCTCTCGATTTCCCCGTTGTTTCTCTCCACCCCCGCGTTGAGGACCAGAAAGCCCAGCGGCAGCTGGCCCTTGAAGTTGTCCTTCACCCCGAGCACGGCGCATTCGGCGACGTCCGGATGGGCCGAGAGGACCTCCTCCATGGCGCCGGTCGATAGCCTGTGGCCGGCGACGTTGATGATGTCGTCGGTCCGTGACATCACGTAGACATAGCCGTCCTCGTCCATGTAACCCGCGTCGCCGGTTTTGTAGTAGCCCGGATATTCGGAGAGATAGGCGTCGATGTAGCGCTGGTCCGCGTTCCAGAGCGTCGGCAGCGAGCCGGGGGGCAAGGGGAGCTTGACGGAGAGCGCCCCCATTTGTCCGCGCTCGACCTCCCGGCACTCGGTGTCGAGGACGCCAAACTCCCAGCCCGGTACCGCCTTCGTTGGCGAACCGTGGCGGACCGGAAGGGGCTCGATGCCATAGCAATTGGCCAGCATTGGCCAGCCGCTTTCGGTCTGCCAGTAGTGGTCGATGACGGGTACTCCGATGTGCTCCTCGGCCCACTGGAGCGTATCGGGGTCCGAGCGCTCTCCCGCGAGGAAGAGGGTCCGGAACCCGCTCAGGTCATGGCCCTTCATCAGGGAGGCCTCGGGATCGTCGCGCTTGATCGCCCGGAAGGCGGTGGGCGCGGTGAAGAGGACCGAGACGCCGTGCTCGGCGATCACCCGCCAGAAGACTCCGGCGTCGGGGGTGCCCACGGGCTTTCCCTCGAAGAGAATCGTGGTGCATCCGTGGAGCAGGGGGGCATACACAATATAGGAGTGACCGACGACCCAGCCCACGTCCGAGGCCGCCCAGTAGACCTCGCCGGGCTCGACGCCGTAGACGTTTTTCATGCTCCATTTCAGCGCCACCATATGGCCGCCATTGTCGCGGACGATTCCCTTGGGCTCGCCGGTGGTCCCCGAGGTGTAGAGGATGTAGAGCGGATCCGTCGAAGCGACCGGAACGCACTCCGCCGGCTCCGCCGCCGCCATCGCCTCGGCCCAGTCCACGTCCCGGCCCGGATGCAAATCGGCTCCGAGCTGGGGGCGCTGGAGGATGATGCAGCCATCGGGTTTGTGCCGCGCGATATCGATGGCCTCGTCCAGGAGCGGTTTGTAGGCGATGACCCCGGCCGGCTCGATTCCGCACGAAGCGGAAACCATGACCTTCGGGGCGGCGTCGTCGATTCGGGTGGCGAGCTCGTTGGCGGCGAAGCCGCCGAATACGACCGAATGGATGGCGCCGATCCGGGCGCAGGCCAACATCGCCACCGCCGCTTCGGGGACCATCGGCATGTAGACGATCACGCGGTCGCCCCGGTCGACACCCTGCGCCAGAAGAGCCCCGGCGAAGAGGGCGACCTCGTCCCTGAGTTCCTTGTATGTGTATTTCTTCATGGAACCGGTAATGGGGCTGTCGTAGATGAGAGCGAGCTGGTCGGCGCGGCCGCCCTCGACATGGCGGTCGAGGGCGTTGTAGCAGGTATTCACCTCGCCGCCCGGGAACCAGCGGTAGAACGGAGGGTTCGTGTCGTCGAGAACCGTTTCCCATTTCTTGTGCCAGTGAAGGTCATCCGCAGCCTCGGCCCAGAAGGCTTCGCGCTCTTCTAGCGAACTTTTGTGGGCTCTTATATATTCTCCGGCCATGCGGTACCCCCCCTGAAATAGTCCAGCCGATGCGCGTGGACGGCTGGTTTCTAAGGCCCCGCCCGATCGAGGGATTGAGCAAGGGCAAATGGATAGGTCAAGAATCGATGTTCCGAAAGTTGGAGACATCGACAGCTTCTCCTGTTTCGGCGCTGGATTCAATCGCCTGGAGGACCGCCGTCACTTCGAGCCCCTCCGGGGCGCCCGTCTCGGGTGAGGTCCCCTCCCGGACACAGCGGGCGAACTCGGCCAACTGGTCCCCAACCGAGTCCCCCGCCTCGACCGGTAGCTTACGGCGGGCGGACTCTTCTTTTTTCTGAAGATAGAGTTTCGACCCGTCCTCCTCGCTCCACGCGGTCGCCTCGGTCCCGTGGGCGGCGGTTGTGATGAGTTTCGGGACGACCCAGCTCGTGGAGAGATACCCCAGAGGACCGCTCTCGAATTCCATGCCGATGACAGTCGCGTTGTCGAGATTACCCCGGCCGAGTATTTTTTTGCTGAACGCGAAAACGCGCTTCACCGGGCCCGCCAGGTAGTTGAAGTTGTCCACCAGATGGACGCCCATTGTGGTCATCCCGCCGGCCGGGCATTCGCTCCGGTCGTTCCGCCAGCCCTGCGGGGGGTTCTGCCCGGCAGGTCCCGAGATGACTCCTTCAAGCTGATGGAGAACGCCAAGCTCCCCGTTGTCGAGCATCTCCCGGATGCGGCGCGTCGCCCCCAGCCGGCGGCGCTTGAAGCCCACCTGGAGAATCACCCCCGCCGACTCGACCGCCCGGATGGCTTTTCTTGCTCCCGCAACGGTCAGCGTGAGGGGCTTTTCCACGAACAGGTGCTTTCCGGCGGCGGCGGCCCGCTCGATCACCTCTTCGTGGGTGGAGTGCGGCGTCGCGATCAACACCCCTTCGACCTCGGGGTCGCCTAAGAGCGCGTCGAGGGTGGCCGAGGTGCGGCAGCCGTTTTTCTCGGCGAAGGCCTTTCTCGTCTCTCCGGTCCGCGAAAAACCGTTGACGACCTCGGCCTCGCCGCACCGGGCCGCGGCGGTGGCCAGGGAGTTTCCCCAGGCGCCGAGCCCGATCAGGCCCAGACCCACTTTTCCGTTTGTCATGCGCTCCTCCGTCCGTTTCCTGATTCGGTCCGTTTCATGAAGAAAAAGGTGAAGAGGCAAGTGTAATTCAGAAAGGGCCCGGGAGGGCGCAAAATATTGGGGACAAAGGCCCGGGCGGCGCGGCCATTCCGATCATCGCCCAAATGCATTATTGTGGATTTCGTCCGAAATCGATGTGCGGAATGTTGCTTCCTGCTCCTGAAATAATCTTCAAAGGAGAAATTTCTTATGGCGACCTATGCCGATGTCGTGGCGGCCACGCTCTCGGAAGCCGGAATCGAATATATCTTCGGCCTACCGGGCTCCCTCGGTTCCGTGGAGTTGATCGATGCCGCCCGGCGGCGCGGAATCCGGTATGTCCTGTGCAGCAACGAGTCGAGCGCGGCTGTCATGGCCGGGACTTACGGAGTCCTCACGAACCGGCCGGGGGTGTGCAGCACCGGCGTGGGGCCGGGTGCGGCGGCCGCCGTCCTGGGGGTGGCGAACAATTTTCTCGAGCGCGCGCCCTGCCTTATCCTGACCGATCGCTACTCCGACGAGCAGTTCCGCCGCCTCCAGCGCCAGCGCCTCGATCAGGACCAAATCTACCGGCCCATCACCAAGGGCTCTTTCAAATTGGCCGCCGACTCCGCCGGCCGGACGATGCGCCGCGCCCTCGCCCTCGCGATGGAGGGCCGCCAGGGGCCGGTCCATGTGGACCTGCCCTACGACGTGATGCAGGCCGGGGCGGAGGAGGGGGATTTTCCGGCCGAAGGGTCCGGCCTACGCTACGCCGGAAAGACGGGCTCCGTCCATCCGGGCCTCGAGGCCGCCGCCGCCGAAATCGCCCGGGCCGAGCGGCCCGCCGTCCTGGTGGGGCTTCAGGTGAACCGCTCGGGCCGGAAAGCTGAGGAGGCGTTTGTCTCCTTCGCAGAGCGCCTCGGCGCCCCGGTGTTCGCGTCGCTGGCGGCGAAAGGGATCCTGCCGGAGAGCCATCCGCTCGCGATGGGGACGTTTCGCGGCGCTCCCTCCGAAATGGAAATCCTCGGCAAGGCCGATCTGCTCATCCTCGCGGGGTTCGACATGGTGGAGCTCTTCACCCCCGGTCATTGGAACCACCCTCAACCCATTGTCATGCTCGACGAGGTAGCCCATATCGACGATATCGTCCGGCCGCGCGTCGAGGTGGTGGCCGATCTCGCCGACAGCCTCGGTGCGCTGGCGGGGAGCGTTCCGCCCTCGGTGGGTTGGAATTCCGAGGATCTCGACTCCTACCGCGCGATGCGGCGCGCCCTTCTCTTTGACAAGGGCAACGGGCTGATGCCCGGAGCGGTGGTTCGCATCGCGCGCGAGTGCCTGCCCGACGGCGGAATCATGACCGCCGACGCGGGTAGCCATAAGGTGCTGGCGAGCGATACCTGGGAGACGCGCCGCCCGCGGGGGTTCCTTACATCGAGCGGCCTGGGCTCGATGGCGGTGGGGCTTCCCGCCGCGATCGCGGCGAAGTTGGTCGAGCCGGCAACGTCCGTCGTTTGCCTGACGGGGGACGGTGGTTTTCTCATGCGGCTGGGCGATCTTGAGACGGCCTCTCGCGAAGGGGCGTCTATCGTTGTCGTTGTGTTTAACGACGGGTATCTGAATCTCATCAAGATCAAGCAGGACACGCGGAGCTTCGAGCGGGTGGGGACGGATTTCCGCGCCTCGGACTATGTGGCCGTCGCCCGGGGTCTTGGTTTCGAGGCGGTCCGGGTGGACACCGAGGCCGCTTTGAAAGAGGCGCTGGAGAATGCTTTTTCATCCGGCGGAGGCTGGGTCATCGATGCGGCCATCGACCCCGACGGGTATATCGCGGCCAAGGATGTCCGGCCGGAATAGATGAACCGGCGCCGCTTGGGTGTTCTCGTGGGCGTGAAGATCGATAAAATCTGTTAAGGGCGCCACTGCGCCAGATTTTCCTTCACCTCCCGGACTACGGTGTCCCAGTCGCCGATGGTTTTTTGCCGGAACAGGCGCATCGACGGGTACCAGGGCGTGTCCTCCCTTTCCATCAGCCACCGCCAGTCGGGGACAAAGGGAAGGAGCGTCCAGACGGGTTTTCCCATCGCGCCCGTCAAATGCGCCGTGGCCGTGTCCACCGTGATGAGAAGGTCGAGCCGCCCGGCCGCCGAGGCGGTGACTGAAAAGTCGGTCAGGCGTCCGCCAAGATCGATCAGACGGTCCTCAAGGCCCAACTCGCCGATTTGTTTCGCCGTAGCGCCCACCTGCAGGCTGAAGAAGCGGACGTTTTCCATGCGCAGGAGCGGTCCGAACTTTTCGAGCGGAACGGAGCGGTTCCGGTCGTTATGGTGCTCGGGGTTGCCCGCCCAGACGAGCCCGATCCTCGGCGCTCCGGGTGGAGCGGATACAGCGGCTGATATTTCTGGGTTTTCGGGCGGCCAGAGGTAGGGAACCTCTCCGGGGATGGTCTCAATCGTTGTTCCCAGAATATGAGGAAGGCTCATGAGGGGGGCCTGAAGGTCGAAGGCGGGCCGCGCCTCCCCCTCGGCGATCACCGAATCGAACCAGGGCATCGTATCGAGCAGGGATTTCAGTCCGCCCTGGCACTCCAGAATCAGTTTGCCGCCCAAATCGGCTATCGGCCTCGCGTAGCGGACCATTTGAAGGGTGTCGCCGATCCCCTGCTCGCAGTGAAGAAAGAGGGTTTTGCCCTCCAGCGGAGAACCGTCCCATCTCGGCTGGGGGAAGGATTTTCTCTCGCCGCGATAGAAGGGCGACTCCCACCGGGACTCGTAGCGGCGCCATCCGGCGGGCAGATCGCCCATGAGCAGCAACGAGATGGAAAGGTTGTAGGCGGCGTTCTTGTACTCCGGGTCGAGGGCGAGTGCCCGTTCGTAGGAAGCGACGGCCTCGGCGAGCCGCCCTTGTTTGTAGAGCGTGTTTCCCAGGTTGTTGTGGGTGATCGGTGAACTCGGCCGAATGGAGATCGCCTTCCGAAAAGCGGCTTCGGCCTCGCTCAAGTTTTCCCGCTCCTGAAAGAGGTTCCCGAGGTTGCTGTGAGCGGCTGCGTAATTTGGCTGAATGGCGAGAGCCCGCTGGAAGGCCGTCCGGGCCTGGGCGATTTGGCCCTGCGCCTGAAGCGCGATACCGAGGTTGTTGTGCGCCTCGGCGTATTCGGGGTTCAGAGAGATCGCCCTTGAGGCAAGAGAGGCGGCCTCGGCGAAATTCTCCTGTTTGAGCCGCGCCTCTCCGAGAAGGTGGTGGGCCATCGCGGAGGAGGGGTCGAGCGAGAGGGCTTCCTCGAAAGAAGCGGCCGCCTCGTCGAGCTTCCCGAGTTCGGTGAGAGCGGTCCCCAGGTTGTTGCGGAAGGAGGCGTCCCGGGGGTCGAGGCGAATGGCCTTGGCGATGTATTCGGCGGCGGCGGCGGGATTTCCGCCCTGGAGGGCGGTTACGCCATAAAAATGGTTGGCCTTCGGATGCTCGGGGTGGGCGGCGAGAATCCGGCGGTAGATATCCTCTGCCTCGCGGACCCGGCCCGCCTGATGGAGCGCCAGGGCCTCCTTGAGCAGCGCGTCAGCCTCCGGCTCGCCGGCCGCTCCCGCGGTATCGCCCGGGCCGTCCATGGCTTTCATCTTCCTCCAAAAAAACGCCGGGCCGACGGGTTGTGGCACCCGATCGCGGCTAGTCTCATCCGTCGCGTCTTTGTATCATGGTCTTCATATCATGAGGTTCAGACTATACCTTATCCGTCTCCGGAGGAGTCCTATCGGATGAAAGCCTTGATAAAAACCGCCAAGGGGCCGGGCCAGATGTCGATACAGGATATCGAGGAACCCTCGCCGGGTCCGGGGCAGGTCCGAATCCGGGTCAAGTGGGCGGGAATCTGCGGCACCGATGTCCATATCGCCTCGGGCGAGTTTTTCTATTATTTTCCGCCCCTCGTCCTGGGCCATGAGTTTGCGGGCGAGGTGGACGAAATCGGCGAGGGCGTGGAGGGGGTTTCGGCGGGGGACCGGGTGGCGGTCGAGCCCACGAAAAGCGCCTGCGGCGAGTGTCTTCATTGCGCGGGGGGGAACTACAACCGCTGCGAGGAGCGCGATATCGCCGGGGTCGTTTCTCACGGCGCGTTCACCAATTATGTGGTCACCCGCGCCGCCTCCCTTCATAAGCTGCCGGATTCGGTCAGCTTAAAGGCGGCGGCCCTGATGGAGCCGTTGGCCGTATGCGTCCACGGGGTGACCGAGCAGTGCACTCTTGCCGAGGGGGATACCGTGCTGGTCGTGGGACCGGGGACCATCGGCCTCGCCTGCGCGCAGGTGGCGATGGCCTCGGGCGCGCGGGTCATCGTCGCCGGCACCTCGCGGGACTCGGCCCGGCTCGATCTGGTGAAACAGTTGGGCGCCCATCAAACGGTGAATGTCGAGGAAGGCAATCTCGAGGGCGCGGTGGCCGAGGCGACCGGCGGCGCTGGGGTGGACATGGCGATAGAGGCCGTGGGCGCGGCCGCTTCCGTCCAGGCCTGCTTCGAGACGGTCCGGAAGGGCGGGCAGATTCTCCAGGTCGGTCTGCCCGGTGAGCCGGTGGCGGTGGACCTGACACGGCTGGCCTGGAAGGAGATTCGCCTCGCCGGCACATTCGGTCAGAAATATTCCGCCTGGAGGAAGGCGCTCCGGTTCCTCGAGGAGGGGAAGGTGGACACCGAGGCGATGGTCTCGGATGTCCTGCCGCTGGCGGATTGGGAGGCCGGATTCCGTATCATGGAGCGCGGCGAGGGGCTCAAGGTTCTTCTGGAGCCGTTTCCGCTTTAGCGGCGGTGCTCGAGGTTATTGGCGACAAGGCCCCGCAGCCGTTCTTTAAATTTTTGCCGATGTTTTTATTGTTGAGGAATGGGTGATGAAATTCGGATACGGGCTCGCCCCGGCGCATCACGGCGAAATCCTCCAGGGGGCGTTTCGGGACGCCGATGGTGGGACGCGGCAGGGGCTGGTCTCGGTTCCTTGCGGTATCTTCTGGTCCGAGGCCTCCTTTCTTCCGGAGTCCTCGGGCGAAGTGACCGCCGATCCGCCGGGAAAGTGGAAGGCGCGGCGGGCCGCTGAAATCGCTCTCGGGCGGCTGGGTGTGAAAAACGAAGGCGACCGCCTTGGTGGACGCTTTGGCGGGAGGCTAATCATCCGGAGTCAGATACCCGAGAGGCTGGGTCTCGGTTCATCGACGAGCGATGTCGCCGCCGCCGTCCGCGCGGTGGCGGACGCCCTCGGCGCGAGGTTCTCTCCGGACGAAACGGCGGCGATTGCCGTCGAGGCGGAGCTCGCCTCGGACCCGGTTTTTTTCGGGGAGCGGTTCGTTCATTTCGCCCAGCGCGAGGGCCGGGTTATCGGCGATCTTCCGTACCCGGTTCCGGGTTTCGAGATTATCGGGTTCGACGCCGACCCCTCGGGCGGCGGCGTCGATACGCTGAACCTGAAACGACCTTGTTATACTTCCTCTGAATTGGACGAGATCAAATATCTGCTGGACCGCCTGCGCCGGGGGTTGAGAGCCCGGGACATCCAAATTGTCGGGGAGGTATCGACCGAGAGCGCAAAGCTCAATCAGCGCCGCCTCCGGCTGAGGGGATTCGATTTGCTCGTAGAGATGGCCCCTCGAATCGGGGCGGTTGGCCTTCAGATCGCCCACAGCGGGAGCGTTGCGGGTTTCCTGTTTCCGCCGGGCGGGACCGGGAATCCGAAAGTATGGGCCCGCCTCGAGGCGCTTCAGGAGGAGTTGGGGGTTTCCGGTTTTTGGCGGTTCCGGGTCGGAGGCCAAAAAAGACTGGGGGGCCGCTTGGGCGGAGCGTCCCGGCGGAACTCCTCCGCGCGGCTCGTTCCCCTACGGCAGTTCATTCCCCCTTGGGGTCAGTCCGCCGCCCTGTCGATGATATGAACGAATGAGCCCGCCACCGAGCCTTTGAGGTGGCCCACCGGGCCCAGCTTTTCACCCGTGGCGTCTTCAATCTCGAACAGCGGTTTTAGGGTTTCGGAGTATGGCTCCGCATGGACGGCGGAGGCGTAGTGAAACTCATGGGCGTAAAACAACGCGCTCGCTGACTCGCCGAGGGCCGGGCCCTGGAGCACCGCCCGCCTGTAGCCGAGACGGCGCCTGGGCCGATCGATGGTGAAATCGACCGGCAGCAGCCCGGCCATCGGATGGGTCCGGCCGGAGGCGTCGGTGAGGTTCCGCCCGAGGATCATGTATCCGCCGCATTCCCCGTAAATCGGAATCCCGCTCTCGGCGGCGCGGTGAAGACCCACGAAAAAGTCGCTCCGCCGGCCAAGAGCCTCGGCGTGAAGCTCGGGGTAGCCGCCGGGAAGGTAGATGGCGTCCGCCGAGGGAGTGGGAGCCTCCCCGGCGAGGGGCGAGAAGAAAGACACCCGTGCGCCGCCCTCATTCCAGGCGGCGAGCAGGTGCGGGTAAACAAAGCTGAAGGCCAGGTCGCTGGCCACGGCGATGTGGCCGCCGGGGGGAATTAGCCCCCATCCCCTCGCTGAATGATTGTTCGGGGCGCTGGGCGCCTCGAAAAGGCCGGTGAACGCGGGCCAGTCCGTGCCGCCCTCGAACCAGTCCGCCGCCGATTCCATGAAGCGCTCGAGGTCTGCGTCTTCTCCCGCCTGCCGAAGGCCCAGATGACGCCGCTCCCGGACAATCGATGATTCCTCGGGGAGAACAGAAACGACCGGGCACCCCGCTTCCTCCACCGCCGCCCGGCACAGCTCTCCGTGCCTTGGACTGGCCACCCGGTTCAAGACGGCCCCCACGATGCGCACCTTCTCGTCGAACGTCCTGAAGCCGTGGGCGATGGCTCCCGCCGAGGCGGCCTGGCCGGAGACATCGAGGACCAGCAGGACGGGCAGGCCGAATCGCCCGGCTACATCGGCGGTTGAGCCCGTCCCCGCGGCGGAGCCGTCGAAAAGGCCCATGACCCCTTCGATAAGCGTAAAATCGAATCCGCTGGAGAGTTTTCCGGCGATTCGGCCCAAGGTGTCCGCCGACATCGCAAAGCTGTCCAGGTTCATGCAGGGCGCGCCCGAGGCCGCCCGGTGGTAGGCCGGGTCGATGTAGTCGGGGCCGACTTTCCCTGAGGAAACGCGAAGACCCCGCCGGACCATCGCCCGGAGGGCGGCCAGCGTGATCGTGGTTTTTCCGGTGTTCGACGCGGCTCCGGCGACGATGAGTCCGCCGGCCTGAGCCGGGGAAGGGTTATCCACCATTTCGAAAGGGGCGGCGGCCCATCAAAGGGCGCTTTCGATGTGGGGTTTGAGCCAGTCGAGATGCTCGCGGAACGAAACAACGCTTCCGATCACCACCAGCGCCGGAGGTTCGATTCCGGCCTCCGCCGCATCGGCGACACACCGGGAGAGGCGGGTTTCGAGGACGGTCTGCTCCGGCAAGGTCGCCCGGCTGATGAGGGCGACCGGCTCATTGCCGTCCCTTCCGGCGGAGAGGAGTTTTTCGGCGATGTTCGGCAAGTGTTTCAGGGCCATGTATATGACAATGACGGGAGAGCCCGCGGCGATCGCCCGCCAGTTGATGTTTTCGGGGACCTCCCCGCTCGCGCCGTGTCCGGTGAGGAAGGTGACGGCGGAATTGTGATCGCGGTGGGTGAGGGGGATTCCCGCATAGGCGAGGCCGCCGACCCCAGCCGTGATGCCGGGGATGATCCGGAACGGAATACCGGCCTCGGCGAGGCGCTTGGCTTCCTCTCCTCCCCGGCCAAAAACGAAAGGGTCCCCCCCCTTGAGGCGAAGGACGCGCTTTCCCTCCCGGGCGTATTCAATCAGGCTGAGGGTGATGTCGGGCTGCTTGGGGGAGGGTTTTCCGCCACGCTTTCCCGCGTACTTCATCGCGGCCTTGGGGTTCGCCATCTCCAGAATCGCGGGGCCGACCAGCGCGTCATAGACCACCACGTCGGCGCGTTGAAGCGCATGGGCGCATAGCAGGGTGATCAGCCCGGGGTCGCCGGGGCCCGCGCCCGCGAGCCAAACGTGTCCGCCCGAAAACTCGGGCATGGAATCGAAAGAAGTTTTTTCCATGGCTGAGGTGATAAAGTAGAAGTCCTTAAAGAGAAAACGGACGGCCAAGGCGGAAAATTATAGACTATTTTTCCGGCGAAAACATCAGGATGAAACAGTATGGCGCGTAAAAAGGCGGGGCCGCTGAGGCGCGGGTGGACAACGGGCGCCTGCGCGGCGGGCGCGGTGAAGGCGGCCTATACGGCGATCCTGACGGGTGAGTTTCCCGATCCGGTGACGATCACCCTGCCCCGGGGGGAGACGCCGAGCTTCCCGCTCGCAGTCGAGGCGCTAATCGGCGGCGGCGGCGCGCGCGCGGGCATCGTCAAGGACGCCGGAGACGATCCGGATGTGACGCACGGGGCGATGGTGATCGCCACCCTCGGGCGCCACGGGGGCCGGGGCGTTCTCTTCAGGGCGGGCGAGGGCGTTGGCACGGTGACCAAGCCCGGCCTTCCCGTCGAGGTGGGCGAGCCGGCCATCAATCCGGTTCCCCGCCGGATGATGACCGCTGAAATCGAGGCGTTGGCCCGGCGTCATGGAGACCCGGGAAATATCGAGATCGAAATATCCGTGCCCGGCGGGATGGAGATGGCCCTCAAAACCTGGAACCCGCGGCTGGGCATCGCCGGAGGTATTTCAATCCTGGGGACAACCGGTGTGGTCATCCCTTATTCCTGCTCGGCGTGGATTCATTCGATCCGTAGCGGGATCGACGTGGCCCGCGCCACCGGGCTCGAACATATCGCCGGGTGCACCGGTTCGACCTCGGAGCGGGCGGTCCAGGCGATGTACGGCCTCGGCGACGGAGCGATGATCGACATGGGGGATTTCGCGGGGGGGCTTCTGAAATATTTGAGGCGAAATCCGATCCCCAAACTCACCGTCGGCGGCGGGTTTGGAAAGCTGGCGAAGCTGGCGCGGGGGCATCTGGATCTGCACTCGGGGCGCTCCCAGGTGGATTTCGACTGGCTGGCGGGGGAGGCCGCCAGCGCGGGAGCTACGGAGGAGATTCGCCAAAAGGTGGCGGGAGCCAACACGGCGAACGGGGTTCTCGCGCTCGCGCTAGCGGAAAATATACCGCTGCCGGGCCGTGTCGCGGAACTCGGCAGGGAGTCGGCGCTGAAGGTGCTGGAAGGGGAGCCCATCTCGGTGGAGGTTTTGGTCTTCGACCGCGAGGGGGCCCTGGTGGGCAGGTCCGGTCCCGGAGGAGCTGTCCGGTGAGCGAATCGGTGAGAGCGGTTTTGATCCTCGGCGGGACGGGGGAGGCTTTCGACCTGGCCGGCAGGATCGATGCCCTGCCCGGCTGGCGGCCCGTCACGAGCATGGCGGGGCGGACGAGGAGCCCGAGAATCCCCGCCGGTGAGGTTGTTTTCGGCGGCTTCGGGGGAGTGGAGGGATTGGCCGAATTTTTAAAGGAGCGCGAAGTCTCGGCCGTGATCGATGCGACGCACCCTTTCGCCGAGCGGATTACGCGGAACGCCGCCGAGGGATGCCGGAAGGCGGGAATTCCGCTGCTCCGGCTGGAGCGGCCTGCCTGGCCGGTGAAGGCGGGCTGGCGATGCTTCCCGGACGCTGGCGCGGCCGCCCGGTTTTTTAGGGGCCGGGAGGAAAGGGTCTTCATCACCTCCGGACGAAAGGAGTTGGGTGCGTTCGCGGACTCCGGCGCCTCGTTCTTTCTCGTTCGCACGGTCGATCCGATCCAGGACGGCCCGCCGCTTGAGAACTGCGAGCTCATCGCCGCGCGCGGCCCGTTTACGGTAGAAGGCGAGAAAAAAATATTTCGCGATTACGGGATCACCTGGCTGGTCACCAAAAACAGCGGGGGAGAGGCGGGACTAAGTAAACTGATCGCCGCCGAGGAGGAGGGTGTCGGGGTCTGCATCATCAACAGGCCGGCGCTGCCCGATTGTGAGCGGGTGGAGACCGCTCCGGAGGCGGCCCGGTGGCTGGAGCGGTTATGACGGCTTTTTCCCCGTCCTGAAAATATGGCGGTGGGCGGGATCGTAGAGTGCGCTGTCCCTGAACTCGGTGTCCGAGAAAACCTCCCCGACGAATATCAGGGCGGTCCGCGTGATTTTGGCTTTCCGGACCTTTTCGCGGATGGTGGAAAGCGTTCCGCGGATAATTTTTTGATCCGGCCAGGAGGCCCGGTAGACGACCACGGCGGGACAATCGGCCCCGTAGTGGGGGAGGAGCGCTTCTTCGATGTAGGCCAGGTTCCGGACAGAAAGGTGAATCGCCAGCGTCGCCTTCGATTCTCCCAGTTTTTCGAGCGATTCCCCCTCGGGCATGGAAGAGGACTCCATCGCCGTCCGGGTGGCGATGAGGGTCTGGGTGACTCCCGGGAGGGTGAGCTCGCGCCTGAGCTCCGCGGCGGCGGCCGAATAGGCCGTCACGCCGGGCGTAACGTCGTATTCGATTCCCATCGTGTCCAGCCGGCGCATTTGCTCGGCGATGGCGCCGTACAGGGCGGGGTCCCCCGAGTGCACGCGGGCGACGTCGAGGTCCTTTTCGTGCGCCCCGGCGATTTCCGCCATGATCTCGCTCAAATCCATCGAGGAGGTGTCGATGACGGCCGCGCCCTCGGGGGCGAGTTCGGCCACCTCCCGGGGAACGAGCGAGCCGGCGTAGAGGCAGACCGGGCATTTTTCGATCAGACGAGCGCCCCTCAAGGTGAGCAGGTCGGGCGCGCCGGGGCCCGCGCCGATGAAGTGAACCTTCACGGTCAGTTCCTCCCGCTTTCCTCTTCCCTGCCGCCATCATCCCCGGCACCATCCTTGAGGCCGAGGCCGAAAATGTTTTTTTGTGCGTACCCTCTTGGCGCGTACCCTCTCGGGGTGTAAACGCGGGGGGCGGAGTTTCCGTCCGGGCTGATCCGCGTTTCGGATGAGCCGACGAGCACCACCGAGAGCATGTCCACGCCCTCCGCGTTCAACTCCGAGAGTGCGGTGACCCGAATCTCCTCGCCCGGCCGGCCCAGATTCCGCGCAACGATGACCGGCGTCTCCGGTGGGCGGTGCGCCAGCAGGATTTCCCTCGCCCGCCCGAGCTGGGTTTTTCGCCGGGCGGAGACCGGGTTGTAGAAAGCGATGTTGAAGTCCCCCTCCGAGGCGGCGAGGATCCGCCGCTCGATGATCTCCCAGGGCGTCATCAGGTCGGAAAGAGAGATCGCGCAGAAGTCGTGGCCCATCGGTGCGCCCGCCCGCGCGGCGGCGGCCTGGAAGGCGGAGACGCCGGGAGAGACCTGAATATGCAGTCCGCGCCACTCGGGGTTGTCCTCCCGGTCGATCAACTCGTAAACCAGCGAGGCCATCGCGTAGATGCCGGGGTCGCCCGAGCAGAGAAGGCCCACGCGCCGCCCATTCGCGGCGAGGTCCAGAGCGGCCCGGACCCGTTTTTCCTCCTCCCCGAGCGCGTAAGGGTGGAGGTGTTTTCCCCGTGAAAGCGGCCCGGCCAGGTCGATGTAGAGTTGATACCCCACCAGATCCGTCGATCGGGCGATCAGGTCCTCGGCCTCGGCGGTGCGCCACCCCGAATCGCCGGGACCCAGCCCGATGACAAAAAGCTCCCCGCGCGGCCGGCCCGGATGCGGCTCGAGCCAGGGGCCTTCTTCGCGAATCCCGAGGGCGCAGGTGGCGCGGCGGCTTTTTTGTTTTTCGAGGGCGAGCGCTTTTCCAGGCCCAAGCGCGGCGAGAACGGCGCCCTCGGCGACTCCGTGGCAGCCGGTTTCCGCGAAAACGACCTCGGAGGGGTTGGCGAGCCGCGGCGCCTCCTGATCGAGAGTGGCGGCGGAGAAAAAACGAAGCGGAGCGCCAAACTCCTCGGCCAGAAGGTGAAGGGCCGGTTCGTCGGCCTTGAGCGCGATGGAGACAATCAGTCCGGCCGCGCGTGGATCGAGGCCGAGGGAATCGAGAGAACGGTGGACGAGCCCGGAGACTTCATCCGGGGCGCAGCCCCTTTCGCAGCCGACACCGATGACCACCTTTCGGGGATAGTAGACGAGCGTTTCGGGTCCGCTTTCCGTTTTCCGGATTTCCTCTCGGATGGAAAGCGCGCCATCCGCGGAAACGGGAAGGGACGCCTCCCGAAGCCAGTCCGCACCGGACTCGATCCGGACTTTTTCTCCGGCCAAAAGGCGGGCGGTGAACGCCTTTGCCTTTTCGGGCTCGCCGAGGACGTAGCCCTCGGGAGGCTCGTCGAGGGCGGCTCCGAAGTGAACGTCCCCGGCGGTGGTGACCGCCGCCGCCCCGCCAAGAAGCCCGGCGATCTCCCGCGCCCGCCGGTTCGCGCCCCGGTGGCCGCCCAGAAGGGGGACGGCGAACCTTCCGTCCTCGGACACCGCCACGACGCCGGGCTCCGAGGTTTTCTCAGAAAGCGCCGGCGCGAGGGCGCGGATTAAAATGGCGGCGGCGCAGACGCCGACGATCTCCCGGCCGCTCCGGTGAAGGCGGTTCAGGTGGGCGGCGGCGTTATCGAAAAAAACATCGGCGGCGGAGATCCGGCGCGAGAGGCCGTGAATTTCGGCCCCCGGAATGGACGCGCGCAGTTTTTCCGCCGTTTCGCGGGCGCTCTCCGCGAGGACGAAGATGGCCGGGCCGCTCAGATTTTCCATGCGTCACCGCGCTTGTGAACCAGGATCATCGAAAAATAG
The DNA here is from genome assembly GCA_030922375.1 of bacterium. Lineage (GTDB taxonomy): Bacteria > UBA8248 > UBA8248 > UBA8248 > UBA8248 > UBA8248. Next base: position 16,667 of record JAVEPB010000140.1, read on the forward strand.
GGAACCTGTCCGGGGTCCACCTCTTCCAGGGGGAGGATGCGCTCTGTTTCGAGGGTGGCGCACTCGATGTAGCGGGATCGCGACAGCAGGCCGGAGGCCGCGAGGACGCCCCGGATTTTTTCGAAATGGTTGCCCACCTTGATGATCACGGCGGCGTCCGCGGCGGCGAGCCGGGTTTCGAGTTCCCCCGCCGGGAGGGGGCCGGGCAGGACGGTCAGGGTGTCGTTCCGGGAGGCGAGGGCGGCGCCCAGAGACGCGCCGCCGGCCATGATGGAGGAGACGCCGGGAACGACCTCCACCCGGAAATCGTCCGCCATCCGCGAATAGAGATACATAAAAGAGCCGTAGAAAAAAGGATCGCCCTGGCAAAGAAAGGCGACATCGCGCCCCCCCTCCAGATGCGCGGCCAGCTCCCCGCTCGTCCGATCGTATACCTCTTGGGACGGGAGCCTGTCGGCGCGCATCGGCATTCGGACCGGGATTTCCTCCTTTCCGGCGCCGTCGAGATAGGGCGCGACGATTCGCCGCGCGAAACTCTCCCCCGCGTTGGGGACGAGGAAGGCGACCACGGGAGCGGACAGCAGCAGGCGGTGCGCCTTCAGGGTGAGAAGCTCGGGATCTCCCGGTCCGACGCCGATGCCGTAGAGGGTGCCGAATCCTTTTGGGGCGGAAGACATCATGGCTTGGCAATCCGGAACTGGGTGATCGGCGTGCCCGGCCGCCAGCCGTGAAGGCGGCCGGTGGTATGAAGTCGGCTCACCTGAAGCCGAACGAGGTCGCCGCCGTGGGCGCCGAAAAACCTTTGTAGCGCGGCTTCGCCCTCGAGGGTGACGGCGTTGGCCACGAGCCGCCCGCCCGGTTTGAGCCGCGGCCAGCAGCTTTCAATCAGGCTCTCATCGCGCAATCCCCCGCCGATAAAAACGGTGTCCGGATCGGAAAGCTCCGTCAGGCAGCCTGGCGCCTCCCCTTGAACGGCCCGGAGGCGGGGGGTGCCGAGCGCCTCAGCGTTGGCCCGCAGGTTTTCCAGCCGGGCCTTCGATTTTTCGACGGCGATTGCCTCAAGGGAGGGGTCGGCGCGGAGCCATTCGATCGATACCGAGCCGGAGCCCGCGCCAACGTCCCAGAGCAGATCGCCCGGCTTGGGCATGAGAGCCGCCAGCGTCAGAATTCGAATCTCCCGCTTTGTGATCTGGCCGTCGTGGCGGAAGCGTCCTTCCTCGAGGCCGGGAAGCAAATGGCCGGAGAGTCCATGTCCCTCGGCGGCGAGTTCGACGGCTACGATGTTCAGGTCCTGTATCCGGTCATCCGGTTGAGCCGAGGCCAGCTCCCGCGCGGTCAGGGTGACATGGGTTTCGCCCTTTCCGCCGAGGTGCGAGAAAACATGGAGAATCGACCCGCCGAATCCCTCCGCCTCGAGAAGGCCGGCGATTTCCCCCGGTGAATTCCGGTTGGCTGTCAGGATGGCGAGGCGGGCCTTGTCCACCAGATGAGGCAGGAGGGAGCGGAGCGGCCTTCCGTGCAGGGAGATCGCCCGGACGCCCGGCAGGGACCAGCCCAGCCGGGAGAGCGCCAGGTTAAAAGAGGAGGGAGCGGGGTAGACTTTCATCTCCTCAATCGGAATCTTTTCGGCGAGTATCGCCCCGATTCCGAAAAAGAAAGGGTCCCCTGTGGTCAGGACGCAAAGCTTCTTCCCCCGGTAGCCGGGAATTTGATCGATGAGGTCAGAGAGGGGGGAGGGCCAGGGAACCCTGGGGCGTCCGTCCTCGGGAAGAAAGGCGAGATGGCGCTCCCCGCCGATGAACATTTCCGCCTGTGAAATAGCCTCTCTCGCGCTTTTTCCGATTCCCTCGATTCCGTCGTCACCGATGCCGACGAGACTCAGCCAGGGCGCTTCGGAGTTATTTTCCATCGGCGATGCCGTCTCCTGTGCCGTCATTATTCCGCGCCTGCCGGCCGGCGGCCGGCCTCGCGGGCAAGCGCGTTCAGCGCCGCCGCCGCGATGGCGCTGCCCCCCCGCCTCCCGGTCAGGGTGATGAAGGGAACGCCGCCGCTCCTGGCGATTAAGGCCTCCTTCGATTCGGCCGCCCCGACGAACCCGACCGGAAAGCCGAGTATCAGCGCCGGTGGGGCGAGTCCTTCGTCCATCATCTCAAGAAGCCGGAACAGTGCCGTGGGGGCGTTTCCGATGACTACGACCGAGCCGGGGAGAAGATCGGCGCAAAGCGCCATTCCTGCGGCGGATCGGGTATTGCCGATGGCGCGGGCGTGGCTCGCGGTATCCTTCGTGGATAGCGGGCAGACCACCCTGTTTTCGGCGGGGAGAAGCCGCCTGGTTATTCCTCTCTCGACCATTTCGCTGTCGCACACGACCGGATCTCCGCTTCTGAGGGCGAGTACACCGGCCTCGGCGGCGCCCCCGGACGCCTCGATCGAGGGAACGATGTCCACCATCCCGCAGGCGTGGATCATCCGGATGATCACGGCGGACATCGCCTCGCCTTGGCCGGAGAGGTCCACCTCGGCCCCGATGATGGAGAGCGAGTTTTCGAAGATCTCCTCCGGGTCGCGGCAATAATCAATCGTCATTCGGCCTGCCTCGGCTAGTCCTTCATGCTCTTGGGGCCCAGCGGGTGATCGGCATGGGGGTAGGGATGATGATGGTGGCCGTGATCATGGTCGCTATCTTCGCCTTCCCCATGGCTGTGCGCATGGTCGTGGTCATTGCCGTGCGCGGGAGCATGGTGGTGATGTTCTCCGTCGGACTTCTCCGGTACGCCGGTCCCGATGCCCTCGACGTGGTGGTGGTGGCTCTCCTGAATCTCTCCGACCTGATCTTCGAACCCCAGGAACTGCTCGCGGTACTTGCAGAGTTGGCAGTTCATGTTGTTCACGCCGTCGAGAATTTCCTGAACGCGGTCGGCGAAACTGTCCAGAACAAGGGGATGGTCGTTGAGATAACCGGCCTTGATGAATTCGATTTCGGGATGGCGCGCGGCGACGCGGTCGGTGTGGTCGTAGATGCGCTGGACCAAAATCCCGGTGAAAAGAAAGTAGGGGAAAACAATGATTCGCTTGTATCCGAGTTTCGCGACCTGCTCCAGGCCCGGTTCGACGAGCGGAAACGTCACGCCCGAATAACACACCTCCCCCCAGCCGAAACCCAGGCCCTCCCACAGCATGCGCATCACTTTGGAAACATTGGAGTTAGCGTCTGGGTCCGAGGCGCCCCTCCCCACCACCACCAGCAGGGTCTCGTGTCTCGAGACGCCCGGCGAGGCCCTTTGAACGGCCTCCTCGATTCGAGCGCCGGCCGCCCGGATCAACTTCAGGTCGATTCCGAGTTCGCGGCCGTAATCGATCCGGATTCCCTCGTGGGTGGCCTGGTAGCGGTTCAGGACGGAGGGGATATCGTTTTTCGCATGTCCGGCGGCGAAAAGCATCCCCGGAACGGCGAGAACGCGGTCCACCCCTTTTTCGAGCAAGGCGTCGAGCCCGTCGCGAATGATCGGCGTTGCGAACTCGAGAAATCCCCATTCGGTGTCCATATGAGGAATTCTTTCCCTGAGGCCCTCGGCCACGGATTGAAATTCGACAACGGCCCGCTCGTCCCGGCTACCGTGGCCGCAAACCATCACCCCCAGTTTCTCGCTCATTTTCACTTTGCCCTTTATGCTGTAAATAATCGCACTGAATTAGAATTCAACTCCCTTTTGCGCCTTGATGCCGGCGCGGTAGGGGTGCTTGACCATTTTCATCTCGGTCACGAGGTCGGCCAGTTCGATCAATTCATCCTTTGCCCCCCGGCCGGTGAGGACGACGTGGAGCATCTCCCGCTTGTTTTTGAGCGTCTCGATAACCGCGTCCAGTTGAAGCTGGCCCAGCCGGACGGCCACGTTGACCTCGTCGAGAACGACCATCCCGATGTCGGGGCGGTCCATCAGCTCTTGAGATTTCTCCCATGCTTTCTCGGCCGCCCGCCGGTCGAGGTCCTGGTCCTGGGTGATCCAGGAAAACCCCTCGCCCATCCGGTGCCACTCCACCGCGTCCCCGAAGGATTTGAACACCTCGGTCTCGCCGGAGGGTATCGAGCCCTTCACGAACTGGACGACACCGGCCCGGAGGCCGTGGTGAACGGCGCGGAGGAGCATCCCGAAGGCGGCGGTGCTTTTTCCTTTTCCGGAGCCCGTGTGGACGATGATCAGCCCTTTTTCCTCGGTGGCGGCCGCCTGGCGCTTCTCGTAGGATTTATTGATGCGCTCGGCTTTTTCCTTATAATTTTCATCGCTCATGGCGAAGTCTCCGCTTTAATGGTTTCACCGGCCGCCCTCGCTAGGCGGCGTCCAGGAGCCGCCTGATTTTTCCGGGCCGCAGCTCCTCTAACGTTACGCAGGGGAAGCCCCAGCGGTTTGCCCAATTCCGCATCATTCCCAAGCGGGCATATCCCTCCTCGGTATCGACGAAAAGAAGATTCGCCCCCGTCCGTCCGAATTGGTGGAGTTCCCGCTCCGCCGATTGGACGGGGGGCGAGCCGCCGAGGCCCGCTGTCGGGCGACCGTCCGAGACGAGAATGATCGAGGACAAAAGGCCCGGCCGTTTTCTGTGGGAGAGGGCGAGCGTCTCGCGGGCCAGCCGGAGACCCTGGGCGAGCGGGGTTTTTCCGCCCACCGGAAGATGGCGGATTCTCTCCTGCACCCGGCGGACGCTCCGCGTGGGGGGGAGGGCGAGGCGCGCCTCCCGGCCCTGAAGGACGATCAGGCCCACCTCGTCGCGTTTCTGGTAGGCCTCGTCCAGAAGTCCCAGCAGCACCCCCTTGGTCGCCTCCATCCGGCGGCGCGCGCCCATCGAGCGGCTGGCGTCGAGAACGAAGAGAAAAAGGCGGCGATAGGAGGGCTTTCGTATCTTGGCCCTGAAATCCTCGGGGCGAATCCTGAGCGCGGGTTCGCCCGGAATTTCTTTTTCTCCCCGGAGAGCGGCGGCGCGCAGGGTGGCGCCTATGGCGAGGTCCGGCGCTATTTCCCGGGTTATCCGGGCGCGGACATAAGGCCCCAGCCGGGAGCCGGACTGCTCGGCCCCTACCCTGCCGCCCGGGCTGGTTTGCCGGCGGTTCGCGCGGGCCTCCGGCTGGGGGATGTGAAGGGGGCCCTCCGGCCGGGGCTCGAACTGGCTGAAGCCGTCCTGGGGCCGGGGGCTTGAGTTCTCGGGACGCTCCTTGGGACGGGGCGGTGGATGCGGCGGCGGTGGAGGCGGCTCCGGCGGGTCGCATCTCCGGTGAGCCAGCGCGAACTCCGCCACGCGTTCGACGTCCCCCGGCCCTGCGGTGGACCGCTCCTCCCAGGCGGCGTGGGCCATCGCGGCCTTTCTGATGATAATGTCGGCCCGCATTCCCTCGACGTGCTCACTGGAGCAGAGCAAGGAGATCTCCGACGCGGTTTCATCCGGAATACTGACCTCGGGGAGAGTTGCCCTCGCCCGGAGAATCCGCTCCCCGAGGGCCGCCTGCTCCCCGGCCCATTCGCGGGCGAATTTCACAGGATCGGTCTCGAAGGCAATCGCCCTCCGGACGACCTCGCTTCGCTCCGCCGGGTCGGCGAGGTTGTGCACTCCCACCGAGAGGCCGAATCGGTCGAGGAGCTGCGGGCGAAGCTCGCCCTCCTCGGGGTTCATCGTTCCGACCAGAATGAATCGCGCCGGGTGTTGAACGGAGATTCCTTCGCGCTCGACCCGGTTGACCCCGCTCACGGCGACATCGAGCAAAATGTCCACCAGGTGATCGGGAAGGAGGTTCACCTCGTCCACATAAAGGATGCCGCCGTTGACCCGCGAGAGGAGGCCGGGGTCGAATTGTTTTTCTCCCCGCCGGATGGCTTTTTCGAGATCGATGGTGCCGAGGACGCGGTCCTCGGTCGCGCCGAGGGGAAGCGAGACGAACGGGGTGGGCATCTCCCGAATCTGAACGTCCTCGCACTCTTCGCAGATATCCTCCGGGGCGCAGGAGTAGGGGCAGTTTCCGTTGCCCCGGATCGGCGGGAGGAGATCAGCCAGTCCGCGGGAGACGCTGGATTTGCCCGAGCCCTTGACGCCCGAGATCAGAACCCCGCCGATGTTCGGATTCACCCCGTTCAGGATGAGGGCGAGCTTCATCCGCTCCTGGCCCACGATGGCGGAAAACGGGTAGTGCATCAGTCCATCACCTCCAGCCCGGCTTCGTTTTCGAGGTAAATTTCCTTGAGCCGATCCACGGTCTCCTCCGGCGGCGACTCCCAGTATCCCCGCTCCTGCGCCTCGAGGAGGCGCTCGACCATGCCGCGCAGCGCCCAGGGGTTTTTCTCCTCGAGAAATTCCCGGACCCGGTCGTCGAGAATATAGGTTTCAGTGACCTTCTCATACATATAGGAATCGATCACATGGGCGGTGACATCGTAGCCGAACAGATAATCCACGGTGGCGGCCAGCTCGAAGGCGCCCCGGTAGCCGTGTCTCTGGATGGATTCGATCCACTTCGGGTTCACCACCCGGGAGCGGAAGACGCGGACGACCTCCTCCCTCAGATCGCGGACCTTCACCCGTTCGGGCTTCGAGGTGTCGCCGAAGTAGGCCTTGGGATTCTGACCGGTCATCGCCCGGACCGAGGCGATCATCCCCCCGTGGAACTGAAAATAATCGTCGCTGTCGAAAATGTCGTGTTCCCGGTTGTCCTGGTTCTGAACGGCCACGTTCACCCCCGAGAGGCGCTGCCGGAACTGCCCGAACGCCGGGACGCCGGGAGCGCCGCGGCCGTAAGCGTAGCCCCCCCAGGCGACATAAACGTCGGCGAGGTCCTTGTCCGTCGTCCAGTTGCGCTCGTCTATCAGGTTGAGGAGGCCCGCGCCGTAGCTGCCCGGCTTTGAGCCGAAGACTCTATAGGCAGCTCTCTCGGGGTCGCCGCCGCGCCCGATTTCGGCGGCGATGTTCTCCCGGACGAAATTCATCCCCTCAGGCTCATTGAGCCCCGCGACCGCCCGCACGGCCTCGTCGATCATCTCGACGACGTTCGGGAAAGCGTCCCTGAAAAAACCGCTGATGCGGACCAACACGTCGATTCTCGGCCGTCCGAGCTCATCTAGAGGGATAACCTCGATGCCGGTGATGCGGCGGTTGATTCCTTGCCGGACCGGCCGGACTCCGAGAAGATGGAGGATTTCCCCGATATCATCACCGCCGGTACGCATGTTCGAGGTTCCCCAGACGACCATGCCGATCGAGCGGGGATAGTCTCCCGTTTCCTCGAGATAGCGCTCGAGCACCCCCTCGGCGGCGCGGCGGCCGACCTCGCAGGCTGTCTGGGTAGGGATTGCCCGAATATCCACGGAGTAAAAATTTCGACCGGTGGGCAGAATGTTCGCCATGCCCCTTGTGGGCGCGCCGCTCGGCCCGGCGGGCACGAAGCGGCCATCGAGAGCGACGAGGATATTCGAAATTTCATCGGGGACCCGCTCGAGGCGCGGGAGTACATCGCCCTTCAGGAAGTCCAGCGCCTCCCGCGATTTCGGCCCCGGAGCGTGGTTGGTCTTCACCGCGCCTCTGGCCTGAAGCTCGAGGTATTCGATGAGGTCCCCCGCCGTGCGGCAGAGGGGGTGATCGACGCTCCTCGCCGGGTCGGCGTTCAGCGCTTCGTAATCGAGCCCGAGGTCGTCCGCTATCGCCGCCGGAAGGCCACGGACACCGGATTGATCGATCCGCACGAGGGAGACGAGAAGGTCGGTGAGGCTGTCCTCCTTGGGAAGGGCCCCGAGGATGTGAAGCCCGTCGCGAATCTGGGATTCCTTGATTTCGCACAGGTAGCCGTCGAAATCCTCGATGAAGCCCTCGACCTCATCCTCCGAGGGTGGCCGCTCGTAGGCGAGGTCGCGGTATATCTGGCTTTCCTTGAGAAGCTTAATGATTTTCTCCGAGATCAGCGGGCATTTCGACGGGTCGAGGGTGAGAGCGTCGGCGTACTCGTCCGCCAGGTGTTCAAGCTTGATCAGGTCGCCGTAGGACTCCGCGCGGGTCATCGCCGGTATCATGTGATCGACGATGACGGCGTGTGCGCGGCGCTTGGCCTGGGTGCCCTCGCCCGGATTGTTGATGATGTAGGGATAGATGTTGGGGATCGAACCCAGCGCGATTTCGGGAAAGCAGCTCTCGCTCAGCCCGATTCCCTTTCCGGGGAGCCATTCGAGGTTGCCGTGCTTTCCGACGTGGATGACGGCGTGGGCGCCGAAGGTTTCGGTAATCCACTGGTAGTAGCCCAGGTAAAAATGGGTGGGGGGAAGATCGGGGCTGTGATAGATGGCGCTGGTATCGACCCCGAAGCCCCGCGAGGGCTGGATGCCGACGAATACGTTGCCGAGACTGAGGCCCGGAATCGCCATGCCGCCCTCGGCCATCATATAGTTTCCCGGCGGCGCGCCCCACTGGCCGGACATTTCATCCCGCCGGACGGCGGGCATCCGATCGAACCGCTCGGCATAGACCGCCGGGGCCAGTTTGTCCGGGGTCGCGCCGAGGTTTTCGGGGGTCTGGAACTCCTCGTCCTGGGTGCACCCCGCGAGAAGGGCCTGGATGAGTTCATCGCCGTTTTCGGGGATGGCCCCCAGGTCGTAGCCCGCACTCTTGAGCGCCCGGAGGAGCCGGACCACGCTCTCGGGTGTGTCGAGCCCTACCCCGTTTCCAACGCGGGCGTTCCGGGTGGGGTAGTTGTTGAAAAGAACGGCGATGCGTTTTTCGCTGTTTTCCGTCCCGCGAAGGGTGCACCAGGATTTGGCGAGCCGGCCCACCTGGGTCACGCGGTCGGGAAGCGGGACGTTTCGCCGGAGCTCGGCGCCGATGGTTAGATCCCGGTTGCCCTCTTCCTTGAAGGAAATCGGAACCGAGATGATCCGGCCGTCGAACTCCGGGAGGGCGACGTGCATCGCCACGTCGCGCGGGCTGAGCCCCGCGTCCGAGCCGCTCCATTCCGTCAGCGTGGAGCCGCTCATCACGGCCTGTATCACCGGGCAGTCGAGCCCGTGGGGGGAGCTGAAGGCGAGGGTCGAGATCAGGACGTCGGCGTCCATCAGGAAGTCGCGCACGGCGAGCGGAGTTCCGCTCTCGTCCGTCTCCTTAAGTGATTCGCAAAACACCGGGCGGCAGCGGCAGCCCAGCTCCTGAATCTCCCCCGCCAGGGCGTCAATCGCCTGTAAATTTCCCGAAAGCCAGTGCGCCCGGTAGAAAAGGAGACCTACGACCGGCGCCCCCTCGGGAGGGCGGTGAAGACCCGGGGGCTCGTAGACGCCGCGCTCGGGGGTGGATTCGGCGGGGTCATGCCCGTACCCCGTCATCAAAAACCGGTCCGAGAGGTAGCGGAGGAGTTGCTCGTAGTTGGGCACCCCCCCGTGAACGAAATATTCGAGCGCGGTGGTGAGGGTGGAGAGCGGAACCGAGGCGAGGGCCGTCAACTCGGGGTCAATCTCGCGCCCCCCGGCCAAGGCGAGAAATGCCGTTCCGTTTTCCCGGCAGGCGCGGGACAGCCGCTCGAACCCTTCGGGAAAGTAGGCCCGGCCGCCGAGAATCCGGGCTACGACGGCTTTTGCTCCGGAGACCACCTCGTCAGTGAATCGCTCGAGGGCCTCGGGCTCTGAGAGCTCGCGAAGATGGACCGCCCGGACGGAGGGGAAGCCCTCGGGCATCCGGGCGCGGGCGAGCGCGATGCCCAGGATTTCGGTGTCCGCGGCGGTGATGAATACGATGTCGCCCTGGGCCGGATTCATATCCGATTCAACTCCCTTCATCCCGAAATCATCGGGAAATGAGCAACAGGAACGCTCTCATCCCCGAGAAAAAGACGAACCCGAGGGCGGTTGAGGCGTACATCCACAAGACGGCGCGGCGGATGTCGCCGGGCTCGGGCTCGCGGAGCATGTCGCCCAGGTGCGGGCGCGCTTCGGGAACGCCCCGATAGAGATTGGTGCCCCCGATCTGAATCCCCAGGGCGCCGGCCAGGGCGGCCTCGCTGATCGCGGCGTTGGGGCTCGGGCTCTTCCCGCCGTCCCGCACCGAGATGCGCCAGCATTTCGCGGGGCTCAGGCCGCAAACGAAGGCCGCCGCCGGGTAGAGGAGGCGGGCCAGCCGTGCCGGGACGAAATTAAGGGCATCGTCGAGCCGCGCCGCCGCCCAGCCGAATTTCAGGTACTCCTCCGAACGGTGACCGAGCATCGAGTCCAGCGTGTTCGCCGCCTTGTAGGCCATCGCCAGCGGGGGGCCTCCGAGCGCCGCGAAAAACAGGGGGGACAAAACGCCGTCCACCGTCCCCTCGGCGACCGATTCCACAGTGGCCCTCACCACCTCTTTTTCTCCGAGGTGAGCGGTGTCCCGCCCGACGATCAGGGCGAGGCGCCGCCGGGCGTCCTCGATGTTTTTTTCCTTCAGGGCGCGAAAGACTTTCGATCCATGCCGGTCGAGGTCCCGCGCGGCGAATGACGCATAAAGAAAATAAACGCCCAGCCCCGCCGCCAGCCGGCCGTCGATTCGTCCTGCGATGAATAGCATCGCCCATGCCGCGAGATACGCCCCGCCGACCACCAAAGCCGTCAGGCAGGCCCCCGGCAGGCGGCCCCGGCCGAACCGCCGGGTGAGGGCGCCCTCGAGGGCGGCGGCCGCTTTCCCGATGAGGCGGACGGGGTGGGGCATCCACCTCGGGTCGCCCGCGAAGAGGTCGATCGTCAGGGCAATGGCGATCCAGAAAGTCAGCTCGTCCATTTCCGGCTCATGGCGGTTTCGAGGATGGCATCGACGTCCAGCGCCGCCCGGACCCGGTCCGCCAGCCGGTCGAGATCCGACTCGAGGTCGATGCTGGCCGCCGCCGCGATGGGTTTCATTCCTTTTTCGGCCCGGAGGCGGTTGATGAAGTGCCTGCGGAAGGCGGGGCTGTCGAAAACGCCGTGGATGTAGGTTCCCCAGACGCGGCCTCCAGCTGCCGATGCGCCGTCCATCTCCCGCGTCTTGTTTCCCAGGCGCTCAGTGAACTGAAAGGCGGGCCGCTCCTCCCCCCGGGTCTCGCCCATGTGAATTTCGTATCCGTCGACCTCGGCCCCGCTCTCGATGTGAATCGCGCGGACCCGGGCGGTTCGTTTCCTCTCGTTGAAAACGGTTTCGGTGGGCAATAGGCCGAGGCCTTCCTCCTCGGCGGCGTCCGATTCGATGCGGGAGGGGTCGCTGATGCGCCGGCCCATCATCTGATAGCCGCCGCAAATTCCGGCGATGGTCGCCCCACGCTCCCGGCAGTGTGATACGAAAGCGGCGAATCCGGCCTCCTTGAGCCGCCGCAGGTCGGGGATCGTGCTCTTCGTCCCCGGAATGAGAATGGCGTCGGGAATCTCCACTGCGGGGCTATCCAGGTAGCGGAGGGAGACGTCCGGCTCGGCCTCGAGGGCGTCGAAGTCGGTGAAGTTGGCGATGCGCGGGTGGCGGATGACGTCGATCCGCACGCGGCCGCCCCCCGCCGCACCGTTGTCCTCCGTACCGTTAGAGGTCCGCTCGGGAATGCGGTCCTCCTCGGGCAGGCGGATGTCCCCGAAATAGGGAACCACGCCGAAGACACGGCGCCCGGTTTCTTTTTCCAGATAATCGAGACCAGGCTTGAGAATGTCCATGTCCCCCCGGAACTTGTTGATCACGAACCCGCGCACGCGGGCGCGCTCCTCCTCGAGGAGGAGGTGCATCGTGCCGATGAGCTGGGCGAACACCCCGCCGAAATCGATGTCACCGACGAGGATGACCGGCGCGCCGGCCAGGGCGGCCACGCTCATATTGGCGATGTCGTTCTCGCGCAGGTTAATCTCCGCCGGGCTGCCCGCTCCCTCGATGACGACGAGATCGTGTCTCTCCCGGAGGCTGTCCAGGCACTCGAGGAGGACCGGCCGGAGTGTGGGCTTGAAGCGCTCGTACTCTTTCGCCTTCATGACCCCGGCCGGGCGGCCCCGGACGATGACCTGCGCGCCCTCGTCTGTGCAGGGCTTGAGGAGGACGGGGTTCATCTCCACCGACGGCTCAAGGCCGCAGGCCGCGGCCTGGAGCGCCTGGGAGCGGGCGATCTCGCCGCCCGAGGCGCAGACGAAGGCGTTGTTCGACATGTTCTGGGACTTGAACGGGACGACGTCGATTCCCTCTTGCCGGAAAATTCGGCAAAGCGCCGCGGCGATGACGCTCTTGCCGACGTGGGAGCCGGTCCCCTGGATCATCAGCGATTGACCGGGCATGTTCGCGCTATCTCCCTGAGTGCGTCCAACAGGCGCTTGTTGTCGGGGCCGGTCCGGACGGCGAAGCGAACGAAGCGGTTTTTTTCGATGTCGGTGAACGAGTCGCAGTTCCGTGTCGCTATGCCGAATTCAAGAAGCTCCCGGCAAAGAAGGTCGGCGTCGGGGACGCGGCAGAGAATGAAATTCGCCGCCGAGGGAAGCGGTTCGAGCCCCAGCGCCTCGAGGCCGGCCGCCAGTTCCGCGCGGAGCCGGGGGACGAGCGCGCGGGTTCGCCCGGCGTATTCGTGGTCGGCGAGCGCGACGACTCCGGCGGCGAGGGCCAGGGCGTTGACGCTCCAGGGAGGCTGAAGCCGCCTGAGGCGGTCGATGGTTTCGGGCGGCGCAATCAGATACCCGAGCCGCAGTCCGGGGATGGCGTAGAACTTGGTGAGCGAGCGAATCACGATGAGCCGGGGGTCCCTCGCCGCACTGGAGGCGAGAGAGTGTTCCTCGCCCGCGAAATTCATGAACGACTCGTCGGCCACAATCGAGCCTGGCTCATCGAGAATCTTGTCCGGCGGAATCAACCTTCCCTCGGGGCTCGTCGGGTTCGCGAGAAAAGTGACGTCGGCCTCGCCCCGGTTCACGGGGATGCCCGCCGCCTCGAGGGCGTCTTCGTACTCCGTGAAGGCGGGAACGATCACCCGCGCCCGCGAGCCCGTGAAGAGGTGGGTGACGAGATAGATCAAATCGGCCGCGCCGTTTCCCGCGAGGACGCACTCGGGCGGGACGCCGTGATATTCGGCGGCGGCGGCGCAAAATTCGCGGGCGTCCGGGCTGGGGTAGGCGGCGATCAGCTCCGCGCCTTGGTCGAGAACTAGCCGCACCGACGCAGGCGGCCCCAGCGGGTTGACGTTCGAGCTGAAGTCGAGCAGGGATCGGTCGGAAGCGCCCCCATGTTCTCGTTTCACCGGCCGCACCTCGTATAGGTCGTGGCGCCCGCTTCGCGCACGGGTAAAAATTCCGGCTTCGACCTCGCTCCGAAGAGGCTCCCGGGATGCGGGAGCGACGACGGTTTAAGGCAGAGCCTTCAACGGCGAAAGGTTCTCGTCCGTGGGGGGAGGTGTGGCGGGATGGCTCTCGGAATGCGAAAACGAAAGAGGCAGGCCCATGACCAGTGCTCCCAATCCACGAGGAGAAACCGATTCCAATCCTGCGGGCCGGTATCCTGGCTGACGGCCTTTATCGCGCTCGCCTTCCCAATGCTTCGCATCGGTGGCATCGTAAGCGCGCATGACCGATTACAGTGGCGGGACCGCGCCGGATTCGCACCGGCTTCCCGTAAGCCCCCTCGGGGCACCCTGCAGAACTCCAGACAGCTAACACCTCCCGTTCCGGGGTGTCAAGCTTTTTGCTTTCCGAGTGGCCGATGCTTTTATGCTTGGTCACACTCAGGTGATTGATATGAGTGAGGTTGTCCTGATCACCGGCGGCGCGCGAAGCGGCAAGAGCCGACACGCGCTGGAGATGGCCGCCCGCCGTGCGGGGGGAAGGGTCTATATCGCCACCGCGGAGCCTTTTGACGATGACATGCGCTCTCGGATTCGGGAACACAGGCTCGAGCGGGGGGATTCGTTTGGGACCGTCGAGGCGCCTTTGGACCTGGCCGGCGCACTGGGCTCGATCCCCGGTAATACGGGGGTGGCTGTGGTGGACTGCCTTACCGTCTGGCTGGGGAACCTGATGCATCATCGCGGCGAGGACGAGGATTCATTCCCGGAGGTGAGCGCTTTTCTCAAGACCCTTGATCGGCCTCCCTGCGATCTTGTATTGGTGACGAACGAGGTGGGCATGGGCGTGATTCCAGAGAGTAGATTAGCCCGCCGGTTCCGCGACTCTCTGGGCCGCCTGAATCAGGAGGTGGCCCGCCGTGCGGACCGGGTGGTGCTCATGGCGAGCGGGCTTCCAATCGCGATAAAGGGAGAGGAGCGATGAGCCGCCTTTCGGATGTTCTTCGTGGGATTCCGTCGGTCAATCGCGCCCTCGAGGAAAAGGCCAGCGAACACCTGGACCGGCTGACTAAGCCGCCGGGCAGCCTGGGCCGCCTCGAGGACATAGCGGTGCAGTACTGCTGCATCACGGGAGCGGTGAGTCCTTCGCTGGGCAAGAAGGCGATATTCACTTTCGCGGGGGATCACGGGGTGGCCGAGGAAGGGGTTTCCGCCTATCCCAAGGAGGTGACACCCCAGATGGTCCGCAACATGTTGGCCGGAGGGGCGGCGGTGAACGTTCTCGCCGCGCACGCCGGGGCCGAGGTCCGCGTGGTGGACATCGGGGTCGACGATCCACTGGAGGGAGCCGTGGGCCTTGTCCGGAGAAAGGTCCGATCCGGCACAGGCAACATCGCGAAAGAGCCGGCGATGACGGCCGGGGAGGCGCGGCAGGCACTCGAGACCGGAATCGATCTGGCTCGCGGCGCGGCGGCCGACGGGGTGAAGCTGATCGGGACGGGCGAGATGGGTATCGCCAACACGACGCCCTCCGCCGCGCTCTTCGCCGCACTTCTTCCCTGCTCTACCGGCGAGACTGCCGGGCGGGGAACCGGTATCGATGACGAAGCCCTCACGAGAAAGGTGGCGGTCATCGAGCGGGCGCTGTCGCTTCATTCGGATAACCTCTCCGATCCGGTGGCGGCGTTGGCCGCGATCGGGGGGCTGGAGATCGCGGGGATCGCCGGGCTGATCCTCGGGGCGGCTTTCTGCCGGGTGCCGGTGGTGGTGGACGGTTACACATCGTCGGCGGGAGCGCTGGTGGCTTGCCGGATGTGCGAGCGGGTGAAGAACTATCTCTTTTTCAGTCACTGCTCCGAGGAGAGGGGACACCGGGTGTTTTTCGATCAGTTTGGGGCCGATCCGATCCTGGACCTGAGGCTGAGGCTTGGGGAGGGGACCGGCGCGGCGCTGGCGATGCCGATCATCGAGTCTGCGGTCAAAATCTATAACGAAATGGCGACCTTCGATTCCGCCGGGGTGAGCGAGGGAGGGCCGTGACCGGTGGGCTGATCACCGCCATCCGCACCCTGACGATTGTACCGGCTCCGGGGAGGGAGGCAGGGCGGATCTCTTCGTCCCTTCCGTGGTTTCCCCTCGTGGGCGCTTTGCTGGGAGGCGCTATCTACGGACTTGCCGCCGGGGTAGAAGCGCTCTCGGGCGGCTGGCCGGGCGGGGCGGCGGCTGCCGCGCTGGCGGGCGGGGTGGTTCTCACCGGCGCTCTTCATCTGGACGGCCTCGCCGATTGGGCGGACGGCTTTGGAGGCGGGCGGGACCGGGAAAAAATTCTCGATATCATGAAGGACTCTTCGACAGGAGTGTTCGGGGCGGTCGCCCTGGTCTTGGTGCTGCTCATCAAGTGGGTTTCGATCTCCCGCCTCGCCGCCTCGGGAAACCTGATCTGGCTCGCCGCCGCCTGCGTGATCTCCCGGACGGCGATGGTGGAACTCGCGGTGTGGCTGCCCTACGTCCGGCCGGAGGGCGGAACGGGCTCGGAAATCGTTGAGGGCGCCCGGAGCGCTCACCGGGCGGGGGCGGTGTTCATCGCCCTGGCGATCCTTCTCGCCCTCGGAGGGCCGGCGGGGGCGCTGTCCCTCACGGGAGGATGGATCGCCTGCCGGGGATACGGCCTCTGGTGCCAAAAGCGCGTCGGGGGGATCACCGGAGATCTGCTTGGCGCGGGGAGCGAACTCATCGAGGCATTGATGCTGGCGGTCTTCGCCCTCGCGGGTCCGGAGTTGGTCCGGTATGCGGGTTGGGGAAGGTGGCCCGGGTTTTGAATTTCGTTTTTCGGTGATTCCCCGGTTCTCTGGATAAACGCCTCCTTCTCGGCGGGATCGATGATGCTCAGCCGTTCGTAGATACGCAGCAGGGCGCCGGCGGCGGGATTTGCCCCCGGGGCGCTAAATTTAAAATTGGAGAGACCTGAAAATGCCGGACGTGACCGTGAACGGGGTGAGGCTCCACTATCTGGACAAGGGCGAAGGGCCGGCGATTGTGCTGGTGCATGGGTTTCAGAGCTCGACGTTCGCGTTTCATCCGATTATCGATCGCCTCGCCGAGAGCTTCCGAGTACTCGCGCTGGACCTGAGAGGCCACGGGGACTCGGAGAGACCGGCGGGGCCTTACCGGATTCAGGATTTCTCGGACGACGTTCTCGCCTTAATCGACGCGCTGGGGCTCAAGCGGGTGGACTACATGGGCCAGAGCATGGGCGGGCGGACGGGTACGCTTTTCGGGGTCGAGCACGGCGATCGCCTGAACCGGCTGATGCTGGTCTCTTCGTCGGCGGGGCCACCGTCGGGAGACTACCGCATGCACTTCGAGGGGCTCCTTGCCCAGGCCGGGCGGGAGGGAATGGCCGCCATATTCGACAGCGAAAATTATCAGAGCCGGGTTCCGCCCCAGCTCAGAGAGGGGGAACTCGCGCGGGAGCTCAGGGAGCGTTTCCTCAAGAACACGCCGAAGACCTACGCCGCGACGGCGAACGCGCTGTTCACGATGCCGGACCTGGTGGGCCGGCTCGGCGAGATCGGCGCTCCCACCTGGGTCTGTCACGGCGGGAACGACGCGGGGCCGCTCGAATTCAGCGATGTCTATCTGGAGGGGGTTCCCACCTGCCGGCGGGTGATTATCGCTGGCTCGGGCCATCACCCAATCTGGGACAACACCGACAGATTCATGGACGAGGTCGGCGCGTTTCTGGCGGAATTCCCCGTCGGGTGAGGGTTTCGGGAGCGAAACGACTCTTTCGGGGCGGAATTCGCGCCCGCAATTAAGCCGCTCCCCCCGCCGCTAAGGCGTTCCGAGGATTGGCCGATAGGTATAAAAGCCCCCTTCAGAGGGGTTTTTATTGATTTAGGGCGAATTCGCGGATTGCCGCATTTGGAAATAGTTGCAATTCGCGGAGAAAATTGTCTAAAATCCGCGTTCTTGATTCTTTTCTTGCTTTGAGAGGTTTTCGCCCGTACCCATGAATCCGTCTGTCGCCATCATTCACGCCACACGCGCCGCCGTCACCCCTATCGAAGAAACTTTCGCGCGGCTCTGGCCCGATGCCGAAACCACCAGCCTTCTGGATGAATCCCTGAGCCGGGATCTGGATAGGGAGGGTGAGCTGACCCCGGCCCTGTCGGTCCGCATCGGCCGGCTCGCCTGTTTCGCGAAAAGCGGCGGGGCGGACGCAATTTTGTTTTCCTGCTCGGCGTTTGGCGATGCCATCGAGGTGGCGCGGGCCTCGATGGACATTCCGGTCCTCAAACCCAACGAGGCGATGCTCGAAGAAGCGCTGGCGGCGGGCTCGCACATCCGCCTCGTCACGACGTTCAAGCCATCCGTCCAGTCCATGCTCAAGGAACTCGGCGAAATGAGCCGAAAGCGCGGGCAGGAAATCGAGGCCGACTCGTGTTTTGTACCCGGGGCCCTTGAGGCCCTTTTGTGCGGAGATGGAGAAAAACACGACTTCCTGATCGCCGAGGCGTTGGCTGATCAACCGCCCTGCGATGTCGTTCTTCTGGGTCAATTCTCGATGGCCCGTGCGCTACCCGCCGTTACCCAGAAGATCGGCACGAAAGTCCTCACCAGCCCGGACAGCGCCGTCTCGAACCTTCGCGAGCAGCTTTCCCTCGTCAGAGAATCATTCTAGGTTTCACGCCCGAATTTCAAGCCCAATTTTCCGGGTGTCCGTCTTTGCCAGAAAGCTTTACGGGGCTAATGGGCCGTTTCGGCCAACTCCGGGGCCGGAAGTGGCGTCCACCATTTTTCGAGATTCAAATCATCCGCGATCACGCCCGCCGCGTTGTATCCCGGAGCGCCGTTCAGGCCCCCGCCCTGACAGCTTGATCCGCAGAGATAAAATCCCTCGAGCGGGGTCCGCATGCCCGAGAGTAGGGGGTGTGGTCGGTTCACGCCGAGCTGCTCTTTTTTGTAGGCCCCCATCCGGACGGCGCCGTTGACCATGTTCGCGTTTCCCCTCTCGATGTCGAGAGGGGTGAATAGTTTTGCCGCACGAACAGAGTCTCCGGTCAGGTTCGGCGCATACTCCCTCCATACGTCGAGGAGCCTCCCGGTCATCTCCTCTTGAATTTCGTCCCATTTTTCGGGGCCTCTCCCCTCGATGCTGTAGGGGGCGCCGGGCCACCAGAAGGCGACATGGCCGCCATCGGGGGTGTAGGAGGGGTCGTGCTGGCTGTTGCACGAGCCGTTTCCCATCGGCCGGGTGGGGATTTTTCCCGCGCGGCGCTCTTGGGCGTTCTGCTCGACTTCCTCGTCGGTATCGGCTCCGAAAATGATATTGAACGACTCGCCGACGGCGGGGTCGTATTCCTCGGCCCGATATATGGGACGCTCGGAGGTGGCGATGTGGAGCGTCATCAGGGAGTGGAATCCCCAATCCCAAGTCTGGAGTTTCTCATTCACCTCGTTAGGAAAGGCGTCCTCCCCCGCCAGCCGAATTGAGGTGGGCGCGTTCAGGCCGCTGGCGACAAATTTATTGGCCAGGTGGCGGCTGCCGTCGTCGAGAACGACGCCCGCCGCCCGGCCTCCCTCGCGGATAACCTCGCGAACCCGGCTGCTCCGGTGGATTTCCCCACCCCGCTCGACGATGAGTTTTTCGAGCGCCCGCGGCAGTTCGAGCGCCCCGCCGCAGGGGAGGCCCAGTGTCGTTTGGGTCGAGAAAAGACCGGGAAAGAACATGCCGGTTCCGGGTTCATCCTCGACGGTGATCGCGTGGGCGAAGAGCTTGAACAAGGTGCGCAGGCGGGGGTGCTCAAAGTGAGCGTCGATGGCCCCGGAAATGCTCATCGGTGCGAAGGCGAGTAGATCGCGGCCTTTTTCGCCCTGAACGCGCTCCGCGATTTCGGCGGGCGGAAGCGGGGTGTGGAAAAGAAAACTCCGCATGAGCGGACCGAGTTCAACGGCATAGCGTTGATGAAGCTCGCGAAATGTATTCGCGTCTTTTTCCGAGAACCGGGCGATGGAAGCCGCACTTTTTTCGGGGTCCCGGTGAAGGACGATGGCGGAGCCGTCGCGGAAGAGGGCGGCGTGCTGCACCGGAGGGGTGAGCCATCTGAACCCGTACCTTCCGAGATCGAGGTCGCCCATGATCGGGAAATCGTCCAGCCCGATGAAAAAGTTCGCGTGCATGTTGGAGCGGTAACCCGGAAGAAGATATTCGAGGGTGGAAGAGCCGCCGCCGATCTCCTCTTCGCTCTCGAAAACGCCCACCTTGAGGCCGCTCCGCGCCATGTAAGCCGCGCAAACGAGGGCGTTGTGCCCGGCACCGATCATGATTCCGTCATAGTTTCCCATTCCGGGTCTCCTACATAATGGTGTGTGGAAGATCTCAAGGGCCGGACAGCCTCCGGACCGCTTTCAAGATTTCCGGGTATGCCCCGCACCGGCAGTAGTGGCCGTTGAGATAGGCTTTCGCTTCCTCGTCTGTGGGAGTGAAATTCTCGGCGAGAAGCGCTTTAACCGCGAGCATCATCCCCGAGGTGCAAAAAGCGCACTGAAACGCGCCTTCCTCGAGAAATGCCTCTTGAACCGGATCGAGCCGTTCTCCCTCGGCGAGGCCTTCGGCAGTGGATATCTCCGCTCCCTCCGGGAGCGTGGAGGCCAGCTTGAGGCAGGAGCTGATCGGATTTCCGTTCAAAAGCACAGTGCAGGAACCGCAGGCCCCGACGCTACACCCCTCGCGGGCCGCTTTAAGGCCGAGGCGGTCGCGGAGCATGTCCAGAAGGAGGGTATTGTCCTCGATTTCCACCCTTAGGCCCTCGCCGTTTATCTTGAGGCTGATGGTCCGCCGGCTCATCTGGGGCCCTCCACGTCTGGTGCGGAGCCATCCGCCTCCCGCATCGCCCGAAGCACTTTTTCGGGGGTGATGGGCATGTCGTCCAACCAGATACCCACCGCGTCGTGGATGGCGTTCACGATGGCGGGCTTCAGGGCCATCGTTCCGGTCTCGCCCACCCCGCGCGCACCGTAGGGACCCGATTCGAGGGGATTTTCGACGATATCGGTGATGAATTCGCGCGGCAGATCCTCAAAAGCGGTCAAAGGGTATTCAAGGAACGAGCCGTTCACGAGACGGCCGTCCTCGATTCGCATGGACTCGAACAGGGAGAACCCCAGGGTCATCGCGGCGGCCCCCTGAACCTGTTCGACGCAGTGCCGGGGGTTGATCGCCCGGCCCACATCGGCGGAGGAAACCAGCCGGGTGACTTTCACGAAACCGGTCTCGGTGTCCACCTCGACCTCGGCGCCGCTGGCCCCGGCGAACCAGTGTTCGGTCATCCGGG
>JAVEPB010000141.1 GCA_030922375.1 bacterium
CCTCCCTTTACACAACGCGGATTTCATCTGAATTACATCTGAATCTCCCAGAACAAGCCTTATGCCTTATGAAGGACCGCTGATAGACAAATACCCTCCTCCGGAAACGGTCACTCCAGTCACCTCCTAAGATACAGGTAAAAAAGGAGGCTATGGCGATTCATCCCCTTCAACCAGGAATATTTACATGGTTCTTTAAAAATCTATTATTCTTCTTTAAATTTAAGTATACAAAAAAAATCATTTTTGTATAGGATAATTTTCTCATGGTTATCATTTGATATCGGAAAAAACCTGGCAGACCGCTCAGGCAAAAGCCCTCGGCGGCCGATCAATGTTAACAGCTAACCCTTTGACTTTTATGAACAACCTATTCTTTGGCCAAAATTAGTGATCGGCCAACACCCTGAATCTAATGAAAAAATCCCCATAATCCGGATGGGTTACGGGGATTTTCAAGGGCAAGCTAAACCGGCTTCCACTCCTCCACGTCACCCCACTGGTCGAAAACGCTCTGGGCCGCACGCAGCGAGCCGTTGGTTCTTGGGTATCCGATATAGGGCGCGCAGGTCGTGATTGCCTCGACAACCTCATCCTGGGTGGCCCCCTGGTTCAACGCACCGCGAACCTGTCTCGTGACGGCTTCATACTCGCCCTGGGAGGCGCATACAGCGGTAAGAATGAGTTCCTTGGTCTTGATGTCCAAAAGAGGTTGGGCCCAGACAGTGCCGTAGCAATACTCGTATATCGCTTGACCGTGCATCGGCGAGATTTTTCCGATTTCCCCGATCCTGACCTCCCCCGCCTTCCCCAAGACCGAACCGGCAATCGCTTTTCCCTTTTCATACCTTTCGCTGATCATGAGTGCATCTCCTCTCCATGGGTGGTTGACCGGCTGAATATTCATACTACTGACCGTTGACTATCTATGTTGCAATTTTCTTTTCACGAGACAATAAGTATCTTAATCAGTCCGCCAATGTGTGACCAGGAACCTGCCATACAAAGGCCCCGATATTCAGTATTCCGGGAACTCACTGTCGATTCAAGGGTTCTCACGAAAAGGCCATGAGATGTTCGAATCCCTGCACCCAAACCTCCTGGCCCTGTTCGCGGCGATCTTGTTAGCGGTCGCGAATATTCTCTACCGGGATTCCCTGCGCGAACTAAGCCCGGCGGTTGCTTCGCTTGTGACTCATCTCGTCATGGGTTCCATCGCCTGTGGCGTCTATGCCGCCTCGAGCGGAGTGGAGAAATGGCCACTTGCAGGCATTTTCTGGTTTGTCCTCGCTGGATTTGTCGGCAATTTTTTGGGCCGCTATTTGCTCTTTGTCTCCATCCACTTTATCGGCGTCGCGCGCACTACAGTCCTCAGCCAAACCCAGCCGATTTGGTCCAGTATCCTGGCGCTCATTTTCCTCGGAGAAAGTATCGGCCTCGGGGCCGGGGCGGGAACCCTGGGAATTGTGATCGGCGCCAGCATCATCGTCCTGGGGCGCAAGGAAAAAGAAGAAGAAGGAATTCTGAATACCACCTTGACCCTCTATTTTCTGCCCTTCCTGGTGGCGCTCGTTCATGCGATAGCGCCGATATTCCGAAAATTCGGATTCGCCTTGATTCCCTCGGCTCCGTTCGCGATAGGTGTCGCCACGCTTTTCTCCGCCGCCCTTCAGCTGGCCGTTTTATCTTTCACAGAGCGAGGCGGGGGCCATCGATGGGACCGCGGGGCTCTGAGATCCATCATGATCGGCGCCAGCATCAACACCCTCGCCGCCCTTTGTTTCTGGACAGCCATCAAGGACGGTGTGGTGGTCGAAGTGGTCCCCATTCGGCGTCTTTCCGTTCTGTTCGTGCTCTTGTTTTCTTGGCTATTTCTCAGAAAGCTGGAGAATCTCAACTGGCGGGTCGTGACGGGAGCCGTTTTAAGCGTGATCGGCGGGATGGCCATCATCTTGAACCAATAGACCGGAAAAAAACCACCGGGCCATCAATCCGATCAGGCTGTATTTTCTGAAAAATTAGAAATCGTTTTTCGTTTTACTGCCCATGAACTTCAATAACATTGGTACTTAACAATTACCCTGAACGTCACTGAACAAGAACCCAATCTACGATCATTCGGGGACGAGACCGCTTGGACCGGCTCCAAATATTGTTGCCCCGGTGGTTTTTACTTCTCTTATCCCAGGAAATCAGCATTTTCCCGGCGGCTTCCCTGACCCCCATTCCGGGAAGCACGCCCCGGGATCCAGCCACATCGTTCATGCACGAAATAATCCCGTCGTTCCAGGTGCTCATGGCTTCGCCGACTCGGGCGCACATCGTCCCAACAGCGGCGGTGGCGATGCCCTGAACCCTTTGCATGCCGAATCAGGAATTCACCGCCCAGTTGTCGCGGCCGAGATCCCCCATTCCCTCGCATCCTTGCGCCGTAACGGCGACGGTGTCCTCGATTTTAATATAGCCCTCTTCGGGATGCCGAACGTCGGTCTCGATCGAGATCACCATGCCCTCTTCGAGCTTACGCTCGACGCCAGGGGCGAAGCGCGGCAGTTCGTGTGAGACCAAACCCGCCCCGTGGATGATGAAGTTGCCGAGTTCGTGGTGTCCTGTCTCTTTGAGGGTTTTATTGCCGTACTCATAGATGTCGCCGCACACGGCGCCGGGCTTAATAGCCGCCCGGACCTTATCCTGGGTTGTGAGGCAAGCCTTGTATATCTCGTCGGCCAAAGGTGTCGGCTCGCCCCGAACGCCCATTCGGCAGACGTCGGTGAGGTAATCGCCGTCGGAGCCGCCCGCGTCGAGGTGAAGGACTTCCCCTCTCTCCCAAACCTTCCCGGAGGGGGCCCGCAGCATCGTGTTTCCCGCGCAGGTGAAAACCCACAGAAAGAGCAGTCCACGGTTCGTCAACTCCCGTTCGAGGATGCGGGCTATCTCACTTGTCGTGGAATCTTTCGGTGCATTCCGGAAGGTATCCTGGATAGCTTCGGAGTCGGCCTGGGTGATGCGGCGCATGATCTCGAGTTCCTCGGGGGTCTTGATGGCCCGCATCTCTTCCATGACAGGAGTCGCCTCGACGAATGTAGCGCCTGGAAGTTCTTTTTTCAGGCAGTCCATGGCGGTGGATGGAAGGAAATGAAACTCGGTGGCGATGGTGGCCTTGGCGAGTCCGCGCGCCTTGATGGCCTCCGCTGTTTTCTCGGCCGATGTGATTGGATTCGGCTGTACATTCGCGCCGGCATTGATGAACTCGGGCACCCAGATATCTTGATCCTGGATCTGGCCAATCTCACCTGCGATGCCGACGTAGAATGCCTTGTCCGGCTGGTTTTTGGGAATTCCCAAAAGCGGTGTATAGACGCCTTGAGAGATGGCCGTGAATCGCTCGTAAAAATGATAATAGTAACCGCCGCACAAATATCGAATGTTGTGGCGGGTGCCCACCAGCAGGACATCGGCTCCTGCCTCTTCCATCAGGCTATCGAGTTTCGGGCTGTCATAGGGAAGTTGCATGTAGCCTCCTTTGGCTAGCAAAATTCGAATTCACTCAAGAGATGAGGAAAAACACGATGACATATCGAATTTCTCCTTCAACAAACTTTCATAGAAAAAAATTCTACGAAAAATCGATCAAATATCAAGCGCTTCAATTAACATGCAATTTTCTCGTTTGAGTTTATCAGCATCGCAGTGTTTCAGGGCGATCGCTGCATCCCGACTCACCCAGCGTTTAAAAGATCGAACATATTATCCCCGAAGATATCGCGGGCATCGTCGTGCTGTGGTTTAACGGCTTTGATGAACTCGGCGTATTCGTCGGGCGTGAGATCGACGATCTCGCAACCCCGGTCTTCAATGGCTTTTCTGGCGTCATTCGCTTCTATCTCGGAAAGACCTCGCTGAAAAATTACGGCTTCGCGTACGGCTAGAGCCATCGCTTCCTTCAGGTCTTCCGGCCAGGTGTAATATGCAGTGCGGTTCGCGAAGATTCCCCGGGAAATATAAAAATGGTTGGTAACGGTATGATGAGGGTGGAGCTTGTGGACCCCGTAAGTCACGGTATTCGCAAATGGGTTTTCTTGCGCGTCGATTTTGCCGTCAACGATTGATTTAATGACATCCGAAAGATCCTGGCGCAGCGGGACGGCCCCCATCAATTGAAAACTCCGGGCCTGGACTTCGCTCGGAAGGACGCGTATCCGCATGCCGGCGAGATCGGAGGGAGCGCGTACCGGACGCAAGTGATTCGAAATTTGTCGGAAACCGTTTTCGAAATATCCAAGAACCCGGTAATTTACGCGGTCCTCGATTTTCCGGGTAAGATATTTTCCGACCTTCCCGTCGATTGCGTTTCTGGCCTGCTCGTTATTGTCGAACAGGTAAGGCAGGTCCACGAACCCCAGTTCCGGGACGCGATCGGTTAAATAGCTGGTCGATTGATAGACAATCGTTAGAAATCCATGCTCCGCCAGCCACAAAATATCTTCACCACGGTACCCGAGATCCAATATATTCCATATGTATTTAATATCAACGCCGTCGCCAAATCGGGCTTCGAGGCGATCTCCGATCAATTTCAAAGCCCGGCTGAACGATGTTGTCGGGGGACCGTATCCCCCCATCCGGATTTGTATGGACTTGCTCAATTAAACGCCTTTCTCAAATGGTTGCGTATTGCGGAATCCAGATTAAGGAGTATTCGTGATTTAAGTTGTCCATTACAAATGGTTGGATGTGATTGATTCCATGGTCAAGTTTATACAGGAATTACCCTGCCTGCTGTAGCGGGTACGTATGGCGAATTTCTGTTCAAGCGTGTCTTGTCCAATTGCGGCAGCGAACTCGATAAGCTCGCTGGTTTTGGTGGCCTCCAGAAAACTTGTGGCAACGCAAAGACAACTCAGCCACCAAGATCGCAGGCCATGAAACTTTTTAACACATTGATTTTATGGTGGGCGGGACCCGAAACCACCGAAAGTTGACTCTGCAAGTTCCGATCTAATTGAAGACGGGATTCAATATCTAAGTATATCCGTATCATTGATTGAGAAGGCTCCGTAATCACTAGACCTACGGATTCAACATCCGTTGCGCGGCTGTAAGGCGCTGTTTACGTTCCTCCTCTATTTGGCTGTGACAGAGGTGTGACCCGAAACGGGGGCATGTCCAAGTACCGAAAATCCTCTCATTCAGCATGGACCGACGTGAGGGGGGCACGTCACCAGGATATAACTCAATGCGGATGACATGAACAAGAAAACAAGTTCTATTCTGATAATTGATGATTCTCCTG
>JAVEPB010000142.1 GCA_030922375.1 bacterium
CTGTGCAAATGAATCTGGAAGAAGAACGCTTATGAATTTTTCTTTGTCAGCAACGGCATTTTCAAGTAGCCCCTTCTGCATTAGAGCAACAAAGATTGCGCATGATCGCGCCTGACAGTTCAGGG
The DNA here is from genome assembly GCA_030922375.1 of bacterium. Taxonomy (GTDB): domain Bacteria; phylum UBA8248; class UBA8248; order UBA8248; family UBA8248; genus UBA8248. The sequence goes on from JAVEPB010000142.1 coordinate 126, forward strand.
ACTTTTTCGGAAAGTACTCGATATCCGTGAAACCTTTGTATTCCAATAATCGTTTCAAATAATCTCTATATCCCAAAAATAATACTTGAAAAATCCAGTACGAAAGTATAGGTATACAATATAAGACCTTTAAAAAGATATGCTTTTCTCCCAATAAGTTTTTAGCCTATCCGAGGCGGATATTGGAGCATCGTGCCAGAATTTTTGAAATAGGAGATGGTCGTCCCCATCTAGGATATTTAAAGTCAAACCTAAAAGGTGTCCGATGAGTCTTACAGGCCGAACAGCTTTAGTGACTGGTGCCAGCCGGGGGATCGGGAAGGCCATCGCGATAGCCTTGGCAAGAGAGGGGGCGTCGGTGGCTGTAAATTATCTATCGCCCCACGAGGAAGCCGAAGCAACGGCTGAGGCAATCCGTGAGGGGGGCGGGACCGCATCTATTTTTTATGCCGACATTACCCGGCGGGAGGATGTCGAGCGGATGGTCCGGGGATGTGAGAAAACGCTCGGACCCATCGACACACTGGTAAATGCCGCCCGGCAATTGGGAAAGAATAAAAAATTCCTTGACCTGGACTGGTCCGACTACGAACTGGAAATCGATGTCATGCTCAAGGGTGCCTTTCATTGTTGCCAGGCGGTCTTGCCTTCAATGATTGAAAGGCGAAGAGGGCGAATTATTAATATTCTCAGCACGCAAATTCGCGAGCGAAGACTCGGGAAAAATGCTTATGGAACGGTCAAGGCCGCATTGCTCTATTTCTCCCAAAGTCTAGCTACCGAGATGGGACCCTCCGGAATCACCGTCAACATGGTATCACCGGGAATCACACTTACCGAGCATCGTTTGATGAATACTCCCGAGGAGCAAATAGAGAAATATAACAACGAGACGCCGCTTCGCCGATCTGGAACCCCCGAAGAGATGGCGGAAGCGGTCGTGTTTTTCGCAAAAGATAAAACGGAATTCATCACCGGGGTAAATATTCCTGTTGCTGGAGGCAGGGTGATGTTTTAAATGTTCCAGAGTCCTACCAGACAAATACTCTAGTGTGCATAATATCAGGGAGAGGAATCTCGTGGATATTAAAGTATCTCCGAAAAATCATTCACCGCGATGGCGTGAACTAAAAATCTTGTTCGATCCGAAAAATTCTCTGTATTTTCCATGAAACTCTGAGAATAATGAGTTTCTCCTTTTTTTTGTCGGGAAGTATGGGTTCCGAAAGCCTCGTGATTCTCTCGTTTTAGAAGGAGAAGAATAATGAAAAAGAAAATGCTTCTTGGTTTGTCGTTGACTGTATTACTTGTATGGACGGGAAGCGCTTTGGCTGCCCCAAAGGGAAAGGTTGTCATGGGCTTCGCGGGAAGCGTGCGGACCTTTGACCCGCACCGGATTACTGGATTTCCCCTGAACAATCACTATCCGCTTGTATTTGACCAGCTGGTTTTCCGTAACCCGGAGGGAAAAATTGTTCCTAAGTTGGCGAAGAGCTACCGGACGGTCAACCCGCTGCTGTGGGAATTCAAACTCCAAGAGGGAGTGAAATTTTCCAATGGCGAGGATGTCGACGCCCACGCGGTGAAATTCAGCCTCGAGCGAATTGTCAATCCAAAGCTGAAGAGCCGTCAGATAAGTTTTTTCAGAAACATCAAAAAAGTTGATGTGGTGAATAAGTATACCGTGCATGTTCATCTGAAGAAGAGGGATATGTTCTTCCTTCCGCCTCTCAGCCAGTATGGCCAGATAGTTCCCCCCAAATACTATGGGAGCAAGAAGCTGAAATATCTTGCAAAAAACCCGGTTGGCAGCGGCCCCTATAGGCTGAAGAAGTGGAAGGGGAAATTTGAGTTCCACTACGAAGCCCACCCTAATTATTGGGACAAGAACAATCTGCCGCAGATAAAGACGGTCGTCGTCAACATCATCCCCGAGCCGACTACGCGTATGGCCGCTCTGGTGGCGGGTGATATCGATTTTGCTGACTCCGTCTCGCCGCAGTTGATTGCGATGGCAAAGTCCAATCCGGATGTCAAAGTAATCGCCGTGCCGTCATCGCGGACTTGTTACCTGTATCCAATCATTAAGAAGGGAGCGCCTTGGGCAAATGTAAAAGTTCGCCAGGCGGTCAATTACGCCCTCGACAAAAACGTTTTGGTCAAAACGGTGCTGGAGGGTTATGGGCGAATTATCGCGACCAATGTGGGTCCTGACAGCTACGGCTTTAATCCAGCGCTTAAGCCCTACCCCTATGATCCGGTAAAGGCCAAGAAACTCTTGGCGGAAGGCGGATATCCGAACGGCATCTCGACGGAGATTTGGATGCCTCTGGGCAGGTACTTAAAAGGTAAACAGGTGGCGGAAGCCATGGTCTCGATGCTGGGGAAGGTGGGGATCAAGGCTAAACTGAAGGTCGCCGAATGGGGTGTGGTGAAAAAGAGAATGCGGGCCCGCTGGAAGCCCAAGGTAAAATCTTTCCTCAGGATGGGCTGCCGGATGGACTCGAATTTACACTCCGAGCATATGTATGCTGGAACGATTCACAGCCGGTCTACCTGGGGCGGATTCCGTGAAAAGTGGATGGATAATCTCATTGACGACGCTCGTTCCGAGCCGGATGACGCCAAACGGCTCAAGAAATATCAGGAGGTCAACAGGGTTATCCACGAAAAGGCGATAATGGGTTTTCTTTATCAACAGCATCAGATCGTCGCTATAAACAAAAGGGTGAATTATAAACCCCGCACCAACGGTTTTGTGTTGGCGTTTGAGTTGGGCTTGAAATAGCAATTAGTTTGGAAAAAATCGGGTCTTTCATGCCCGGATGGCTGAACACGCCATTCGGGCATGAAAGACCGAAAAGTAATATTGATTTTGCAATAAATCTGGAGCGGGAATGACAGGTTTTATTATTCGACGTTCAATTCAGGCAATTATCCTGATCAAGTGTGTCCTCGTTTTCGTTTTTCTTCTCCTTCATATCAGCGGCGATCCCATCTCGGTGATGCTTCCCGAAGATGCATCCAAGGAAGACGAAATACTTTTACGTAAGCAATATGGCTTCGACAAGCCGTTGGTGACCCAGTACGGGATATTTTTCGGGAAGGTCTTGCGGGGGAGTTTTGGCGATTCTTTCGAAACGGGCGAGCCGGCTTTGGGTTTGGTTCTTAGTCATATGCCAGCTACGGTCGAACTGGCCGGCACTGCGTTTATCGTTTCGATTATTGTCGGCCTCCCCCTTGGGTGTCTGGCGGCACTTAGGGAAAAATCCTTTCTTGATCGAACCTGTATGATTGGGGCGGTTTTGGGCCAAGCTTTGCCCGGTTTTTGGCTGGGATTGATATTGATACTGGTTTTTGCGGTCCATCTGCGTCTTTTGCCCTCGTTTGGATACGGTAGTTGGGCTCATTTGATTATGCCTGGAATCGCGGCTTCGGTTTTTCATACGGCCAGGCTGGCCCGTTTGATGCGCTCTGAAATGCTCGAGGTGTTGCGGTCGGACTATATTTTGACCGCTCGTTCAAAGGGATTGATCGAAAGTGTTGTTTTATTCCGTCACGCCATGAAGAATTCGGCGATTCCCATCGTGACGGTTCTGGGGTTGGATTTGGCGTTGACGCTGGGCGGTACCGTCATCATAGAGACGGTATTTGCTTGGCCCGGGGTTGGGAGGCTCACAGTCGAAGCCATTCATACCCGTGATTTCCCCATTGTCCAGGCGGCGGTATTCATGCTCGCATCAATTTTCGTTCTGATAAATATGATTGTGGACATTCTTTACACTTACCTCGATCCGCGGATTAAATACGAATGAATAAGGACATAGAAGAGCTAGAAAACTTGTTGATCTCAAAGACATGGCGAGAAGATGACCTTCCCCCGGAGAGGCATTGGCTTGTACGGCTCAAGAGTTCCCTTTGGCAGGAGAAGTCGGCTTTGTTCGGGGTAATAATTTTGCTTTTCGTGTTATTTCTAGCCCTCCTGGCGCCAATCATTGCTCCTTTCGACCCGGACGCTCAATTATATGCCAGGGCCATGAAGCCGCCTCTTACGGTTTTTGAAGGTAGAATTTTAGTCATGGGAACTGATCATTTGGGACGGGATCTTTTCAGCCGAATTATTTATGGGTCTCAAGTGTCCATCATAGTCGGATTTTTTTCCGTGTTTATCTCGGGGGGCATAGGCCTCGTGGTCGGCCTGACCGCTGGCTATTTCGGAGGCAAGGTGGATTATTTTTTGATGAGGGTGGCGGATTTCGTTTTGTCATTTCCATTTATTTTGATGGCCCTGGCGATGATCTCTATTCTCGGCTCTAGTCTTTTGCTTATTATCTTGGCCATCTCCACGCGTCTATGGGTTATTTATGCCCGTGTAGTACGCGGGAATGTGCTCTCTTTGAGAGAGACGGAATTTGTCCTTGCTGCGAGAGCAATGGGCGGAAGTCCGTTCCGGATCATTTTTCAGCATTTGATGCCCAATGTGCTTCCGCCTGTCATCATCATCGCTTCGCTGTATCTGGGCCGAATGATCATTATTGAAGCTGGTTTGAGTTTTCTGGGACTGGGAGTGCCGCCTCCCACGCCGACCTGGGGCGGACTTCTGGCCGAGGGCCGCTCCTATCTTTATGTGGCGTGGTGGATAGTCATATTTCCCGGTCTCGCCATAACGGTCACCGTACTGGGTACAAATTTGGTTGGGGACTGGTTGCGGGATGTTCTGGATCCTCGATTGAGAACCCGATGAGCGAAGATTACTTTAACAAAAGAAGTGAAACGAAGAACTTAAAAATATAATGCGACACGATTAAGATAAGAAAGGAGCAAGGCTATGGGTTTTATCAAGTGGGGCGATATCCCCCGAACCGCAGGCACCGTCGGCAAAAGAGAGGGGAAGATGCGCCGGGTGTTTTGCACGGAAGGTTTGACGATAGTTCGGAGCGAAGTGGAGGCGGGTAGCGAGTTGATCGAAAATCCGCACTGCCATCCCGAAGAGCAGGTCATGTTCATGCTGGAGGGGAAGCTTTGCCTTCGGATTGGCGATGAAGTGGGCTGGGTCGAGCCGGGAGAAATGGCTTATTTCCCACCCAACGTCTACCACGGCGGCGTCGAAATCGGTCCCGAGGGTGCGGTGTATTTGCAGATTTTCTCCCCCGGGAAAGTGGATTACCTGCCCGGCTATTTCGGCGTCACGAAGACGGAATTCAAGCAAACATAATTGTGGTTTAAACAAAGAATTTGTTCGGTTCAACCCTATTTTTTAACCATGTAATTCAACAATCATCAGGAGGAGTAGTAATGAACGCAGAGTCCGCAACTGAACCCCGATCCAACATGAAACTCAACGATCTTGTCGAGGGGGCGATCGACGTTCACATCCATTCCGGCCCGGACAGTGTGGAGCGTTGGGGGGACACCATCGATATCGCCCGCCTGGCCGTCGAGATGGGCATGCGCGGCGTTGTATTCAAGGATCACTTCCGCCCCACAACGCACAAGGCCATCCTGACGAAAAAGGCTGTCCCGGACCTTGAGATATTTAGTCTTCATGCCTGCAATCACCCCAACGGCGGCTTGAGCTACCGCTGCGTGATGATGTCGATAGGTGAAGGCGTCAAGGTTGTCCAGATGCCTACGCTAGACTCGGCCCACCAATTCAGCAAGCCGAAGCAAGGCCATCTTTTCACACATTTCCAATTCGGATGCGAGGTTGAGCCCATCAGTCTCTATAATCCAGGTACAGAAGAATTTACGGACGACCTCCAAAAAATTCTCGAGGCTGTCCTGAAGTACGATCTGGTGCTTTCAAACGGACATATTTCTCCCGAAGAGACCATTCACTTATTCCGGACAGCGATTGAGATGGGCATCAAGCCCGAGCGCTGCATGGTGGAGCACCCGAACGGCAATCGCGCCTTCACGATGGACCACATGAAAGCCATCGGAGACATGGGCGCCTTCCAGAATATTTCATACAACGCCTGTAACCCCCTGTTCGCGGGCCAGCATCCAAGAGATGGGGCCGAAATCGTGAAACAGGTTGGTGCCGAGCACTGCACCATCATCACCGACGGCGGCCAGCACACGAGCCCAGGCCCGGCTGAGGGGATGCGGGTATTCTGTAACATGCTCATGCACCTGGGCGTTTCAAGAGAAGAAATTGATCAGATGATCAAAATCAACCCGGTCAAAATACTTGGCTTGGATAGCTAAGGCCAAAATTAAACCTCGATTCTAGAGACGGGGGAGTGTGCAGCCAATTTTTGGATTTTTGCCCACTCCCCCGTTTCGAATTTTCGAGTTCGTTATTTTTGATTTTGGTTTTGAAAATTGACCCAGGCGCTTTTTCTTATTGACCCAATTCTAGGTGATTGCAGTGAAAATTCTTCGTTTTGACAATGATAAAATTGGAATACTAAGGGAAGGCGGCAATGTCCTAGACGTGAGTGATGTCGTGAGTCACCGCGATCAAAAAGGCCCACAACGGGTGATTGAGGAGGTGATTACGAACTTCGAGGACTGCCGTGGGGAAATCGAGCGGATTGCTGGCCGGGAGGAAGGAATTCCATTGGGCAGCGTACGACTCCTCGCCCCAATCCCCAGGCCCAGTAAATGTCTGGGAGCCTTTCTGAACTACGTTGATATGGGCAGAACGCGAGACATGCTTCCCTTGGAGTTCTTCTACATGGATCCGGCGCTTCTCGGCCCGGGCGGAACGATAGAGTTGGTCGAGATTCCCGAGATCACGGAATTCCAGCCCGAAGCGGAGTTGGCATTCGTTATGGGAAAGACGGCGAAAAACGTCTCAGTGGACGAGGCTATGGACCACGTTTTCGGCTATGTGCCCTTCTTCGATATTTCTGTCCGAGGGATTACCCGGTACACCCGCTTTCTCACGAAGGGGCAGGCCAGCCACGGCCCCTGCGGCCCGTGGATCACGACCAAGGACGAGCTATCTGATCCGCACAATGTCAATGTGAAAAGTTGGGTGAACGGGGAGATCGCCCAAAACTACAACACCGAATACATGGCCCACAAAATTCCGGCGCAGGTGGCATGGCTCAGCCGGTTCATCCAGCTCGAGCCCGGCGATGTCATCGCGACGGGGACTTATCATGAAGGACGAAAGCCAATAAAAGACGGCGATCTCCTGGAAATAGAGATAGAGGGGATAGGGAAAACGGAATTTCATGCCAAAGGATATTCTCCTACGAGAGAAGCGCCCTCATCCGCTCCAACGGGGCCTAGGCCCTCTCCCGGTCCCGCCGATTCGAATAAAATCACCTGGGTTTAGACCAGGGCGGATTGTTTGAAAAGGATGATCCGCATCGTAGTGTGATGAAAGGAGAATTAAGGCAATGAAGCTAGTTCGATTTTTCTGGAGGCAGGAGATTCATTGGGGTGTCCTGGAGGATAACCAAATTTATGCTATTTCGGGAAGTGTTTATGGAGAATATCAAAAAGAGGACGCGCTATGCCGTCTCGGCGACGTGAAGCTCCTTGCTCCCGCAGAGCCTTCGATCATGGTTTGCATCGGCGTGAATTATCGAAAAGCGACCGATGCATCGGGAGACACAGTAAGAGAAGAACGTGCGGTGCCAAGGTGTTTTTTCAAACCTGTTAGCACTTTGATGAATCCTTTTGACGGCGTGCGCTACCCGGCCGCATCGGATGATCCCCATGCGGAGGTCGAGCTATGCGTCGTAATCAAACGTCGTGCCAAGAACGTACCGAAAGAAAAAGCCTCTGAATACATCCTCGGCTACACATGCGGCAACGAACTCGGCGCGCTCGATTTCATCCGGCAAGACAAAAACGTCACCAGAGGGCGGGGATTTGACACCTCTGGGCCTCTTGGCCCCCATCTCATCACGGATCTCGACACGGCAAATTTGAAACTCACGGGCCGCATCAACGGGGAGGAGAAGCAGGTAGGCAGCACGGCTGGTATGATTTTCAGCGTGGCGGAACTGATCGAGCACATTACCTCATTCATGACCTTGCAGCCGGGCGATGTGGTCTGGTCGGGTACGCCTCCGAGCCGTACCCCCGTCAAGGTAGGTGATATCATTGAGGCGGAAATAGAGGGCATCGGAATTCTTCGAAATGAAGTTTTGGCTTCCCGCTAGGACTGTCCTGGTCCAGCGAATTTATCCTCAAAATTACTCGGTGATTTCCGCTCCAGAATCGAGGGTTTTCCTTTTTTGGGGCAAAATGGATCGACTTGAACAGAACATTCTGGAGCTGGGGCGGCGAGAATAAGAAACGCCAGTGTCGATCAAACGCACCTACCCCGGTCGCATTTCGTTTGTTCTAATTTTGATTACTACGCAGCCCGCTTCAGGGCGACGATCGGGAGGTGGCGTCTTCCCGACAGGTGGCTGACTTCCAGTCGAAAGGTGGCACCCCGCTCTCCTGAAGCGAGATATTTTGGAGAGGAATCATCCGGCCACCTTGGCCTCGGCTCAAACCTGGAGCGCAGGCTCGCCGGTTTCAATCCGCCATAGATCTCAGTGGGGGTTTGTCCGCGAAGGGCGGAGTGTGGCCTGTGCTGGTTGTACCAATCTGAAAAGAGCGCCAGCTCACGGCGAAATGCCTCCTCCCGGATTGGCACCATAATCACATCCATACACTCTCTCTTCAGGCTTCCAATGAATCGCTCGATAACGGCTATGCTTCCCTTCTTCCCCACGGCGCCAAAGCGAGGCAGAATTTCATTTTGTTCGCACCAGACCTTGAAACTCTCGCACCAGAACTGCTTGCCCTTGTCGCAGATCATGTATTTTGGTTTGACACTTTCCTTCTCGATTGTCCGGTTCAAGAGCGATTGCATTGCAGCGGAGGAGGGGATTTCTTTAAATACCCCAAAACCCAGGACACTCCGGGAGAAATGATCCAGAATGACGCCCACCCACCAGCAAAATGGCCACTGCTGCGGAAGCGAAAACGGAGACCACGGCGTCCAGAAACCAGAGGACGTCGGTACCACCGTGAGGTCCACATGCCAGACGTGATTGAGATGCTTGGCCGTAACGACATTTCCAGGAATGTTCTCATCATCTCCTGGCTCCGGGACTCTCTCTTCTTTAAGGATACGCCCAACGGTCGTCGCCCCGAGGTGCAGGCCCGCCCTGGCGAGTGTGTCAGCCATTCGAACCTTTCCCATGGCGGGGCAAAGGGTTTTGAGCCTCTGAACAAGGTAGCGGACGAAATCGGGATATCTGTTGACTGGCTCGGAAATCTGGAGAAGGGCGCTAGACCCACCCTCATCGAGGCGGGCCGACTAGGAAGCAATGGTCGCCGCCGCGACCCGGAAGGTGCCAGCAGCTTGCTTTAGCGACCAGCCCCGGGCGGCGCGTAGCTCAAGAATGGCCATCCTCTCGAAGGGGCCATAGCGGGGCCGGCGATGGGGGGTGATGTAATCCATCCTGGCGTCCTTGATGCGAATCTCTTCTCGAAGGAGTTCGCACTCCTCTATCAGGTGCTCATTCTGCGCCACCAGCCGCACGCGGCGGCGGATATGGTCAGCAGCCATCCCTCGGGCCTGGACGATTGAGAAGTGGGCAAGGGAGATCGTATGCAGGACCGCTGACTTCACATGACTGTGCCAATTCTTAGGGAGGGGAATTCGAGGGCGAGCCTGTTTCGCGGGCATAATGGTCTCCGAAAAGAGTCCTTGCTATTGAATTCGGAGGCTATCATAAATGCTGTATATTCAAGATGTTCTGACCGGACGGTATCACCACAAATTCGCTGGACCAGGACAGTGGCTAATTACTAATTCGCCACCCACAGGACCGAGTTTTGCGGAGCACAGGACTATTGTTTTTTGTGCACACTCATCACGGCAGTCATTTCGATAATTTGCTATAGTAATTATTAAACTAAGTTTTGATTGAATGGTGAAAAACCCTTCTTTAATCGGTTGCCGGGAATTATTAGCATGGAAGAACTCCGAGTTTTGTCGGTTTGCGGAAATTTGGGATACGGATTTCCCGAGGAGTCTCTTGAAAACGGGATTTCCGGCGACCCGCATTTCATGGGCGCAGACAACGGTTCAACCGACGCCGGTCCCTATTACCTCGGAAGTGGAGATCAACTGACCAAACGCGAACAGATTTTACGCGATTTGGGCTACTCCCTTGCGGCGGCGCGGAAAAAGGGGATTCCTTACATCATTGGTTCTGCCGGCACCGCGGGCGGAAACCCTCACCTGGATAGCGTTTTGGATGTCATGCATGAACTCGCCAGACGGGACGGCCATCGGTTCCGGCTCGCGGTCATCCGCTCGGAACTGGACAAGGCGTTCGTCAAAAAGGCGGTCCGCGAGGGGAGGACGCGTCCGCTGGGCCGGTTGTCGGATCTGACCGAAGAAACCGTGGACGAAAGCATCCGGATTGTCGGCCAAATGGGGCTGGACCCGTTTATTCGAGCATTAGAAGGCGGGGCCGATGTCATTCTGGCTGGCCGCTCCTGCGATACGGCCATTTACACTTCGTATGCTGCGATGAAGGGCTTCGATCTCGGGCTCGCATTTCATATGGCGAAAATCATCGAATGCGGGGCCCAATGTGCGCTTCCGATCGGAGCGAACGATTGCATCCTGGGAACATTACGCAAGGACCATTTTATACTTGAACCGATGAACCGGGGGAAGAAAGTCACTCCTAATTCGGTGGCGGCCCACATGATGTATGAACAGCCGGATCCCTACCTGTTTTACGAGCCAGAGGGAACGATCGATCTCAAGGAGTCGGAGTTCAATCAGATCGACGACCGTAGAGTGGAGGTGCGGGGAAGCCGGTTCATTCCCGCAGAAAAACCGACGCTGAAACTCGAGGGAGTGAGGCTTCGTGGATACCGAACCATTGCTGTGGCGGGAATGACGGATCCCGTGTTGCTTGCCAGCCTTGACGATGTGGAGGAGAGGGTGAAGTCCACCGTTGCCGACATGCTCCGGGGGAGCCTTCGTCCGGATTCTTACGACCTACGGTTTATATTCTACGGACGAGATGGGGTGATGGGGCGGACCGAGCCAAACAGCTCGAAAACCTCCCACGAAGTCGGAATCGTGATGGAGGTCATTGCAGGGGACCAGAAAACGGCGAACGCGGTACTTTCTCTTGCCCGAAGCACGTTTCTTCATTGTGGATTCGAGGGAAGAAAAGCGACCGCCGGAAATCTGGCGTTTCCGTTTTCCCCTTCCGATTTTGAAGGCGGGCCGGTCTATGAGTTCCATGTCTATCACCTGATGGAACTCGAGGACGCAGGCGCTCCATTCGAGGTTGAATTTACTCAGGTGGGATAAGGGTATTTCCGTGGAACGGCTTTATGATCTCGCTGAGGTGTTCCGGAGCAAAAATGCGGGCCCTCTCTTTATTACCATTGATTTCCTTTTTTCCAACAAAGAAACCTACCAAAGAGTTTCAAGCAGTGAAGCCCTGAGTCCGGGGGCCGTGGCGGAACTTTACGGGCTAGAGCCCGAGGATGTCAAAATTGTCTATTTCGACGCCGCGAACGCTATAAAGGTGACAATCCCCAGAACCGGCCCCACCTCGGGGGCTCCGGGCGACCGTGATGTGTACGGCGCTCAACAGCACGGACCCCTTCTTTCATTGATGATTCCTTAAGGGAATTCACATCGGCTTTTAGGACGACGATTCCGGAGAAATTAGATGGATATTGAGCGCGTCGGAGCCCAGATCGAAAAAGATTTTGAAAAAAAACATCTGGAGCGTTTGCTCGACTATATTCGGCAGCCGAGCGTTTCCGCCATGGATTGGGGCTTGACGGACATGGCAAATATTTTGGCCGGAGAAATCCTTGAGGCCGGGGGAGAGGCTGAGGTGGTGGAAACCTCGGAGTTTCCGATTGTTTACGGAACGATCGACGTGGGCGCAAAGCGGACCTTGCTTTTCCACGGGCTCTACGATGTTACGCCGGCCGAGGAGCCAAATTGGATCGTCCCACCGTTCGAACCGGAAGTCCGGGACTTCGAGGACATGGGGCGCTGCGTGATTGGCCGAGGCGCCGAGGACATGAAAGCGGGAATCGCTGCGGCGATGAACGCGATCTTTGCGGTAAAAGATGCGGGAGAATCTCTGCCGTTGAATCTGATTTTCGTGCATGAGGCCTCGGAGTTGGGCAGCGGTGGCATCAAGGATTTTTTCCCGCGCTATAAAAACCGGCTGCAACGGGCAGATGCTGCATACTGGCTGTGCCCCATGGCTCAGAAGGACGGCACCCCGGTGATTCCCCTATCCCTCAAAGGAAATCTGATGGGAAGGCTTTTCTGCCGCCCGGGCGAATGGGGCGGGCCGCTGAATAATGAGATTCACGCCTTGAACTCGAACTGGATAGGCAACCCCGCCTCTCGATTAGCGGAAGCCATCTCATACCTGGAGATGAAACTCGAAGAAATTTACGTGAACGGGAAGGGTTGGGAGCCCACCGAACAGCAGCTACGGCTTGCCGATGAACTTGCCGCCAGGATGGATCCGGATGTCTTGAAGGCGGGCTTAGGGGTCGGACGATTTCGGCAAGATGACTTCAACGGAGCCTTGAGAGCTCATTGTTTCCGCCCCGAGTTTACCGTTACGGGCCTCCGGGCGGGATTTGTCGGAGAGGGAAAAGCGGTAAAGGTCAGCATTCCCTCCGAAGCGGAAGCAGTGGTTAATATGCGGTTTCAGCCCGGTGAAGATCCGGATGAACGAATTGAAAATGTAAGAAACATCCTAGCCGAAGGTGGGTTCGGAGATATCGAATTTATCGTGAATAATCATTACGCCGGGGGCGGAACCGAGCCGGAGCATCCCGTTGTTCAATGTTTCCTGGGTGCCCACCGGAAAAACGGTTCAGATCCCGAAGTGTGGCCCGTTCACTCAATAGGCATGCCCGTTTCCCTTTGGACCGATGAACTGGGTGTTCCCTGGGTGGGAGGGATTCCCTGCCACGCGATGCGCAAGCATGCGGCCAACGAATATTGTCAGGTGGCGGGCCTTCTCGCCTCGGAAAAATTCCTGGTTCAATTTTTCGAGGATTTTTCAACTGTTCGGCTTTAGGGGGTTTTTCATTTTGGCGAATTTTTTATTTTGAAGAATGTTGGAACCGGTCAACTCGAATTTCCCTGATAATTCCCTGTTATTCCCTGTTCGGTTTTCGGGGTGAAATCTCTGAAGCCCTTTAAGTAGGGGCAAATCCAGGAGATTTTGGCGAAATTGGCCCTCAAAAACGAAAAAATTCCCTGTATTTTCCCTGTTAAACAGGGAATTTGGCAGAGAAGGGTTCGCTACTGACTGCACCCACCGCCAAGATAATCCCGTTGAATTCCGTTTTATGGCGTTCTCCCCGCACCTCCCCGATTCCCCCGTGTTTTCCCGGCATTTCCGCGACAGAGAATTTTGTTTGCATACGGAGAGACCCACCAGTCGGCCTGTCTCCGGTCACTTTTCCCTGAACGTCTCTACGGGCCTTTTTTACAGTCACCGTTGGGGGACGGCCGAACCTAAGGCTTGGTCAATGGTGGGCGATGAGTAGGGAGAGAATGAAAGGCAAGAGTCTCGTTTTCGGGTTTGTTTCGGAAAAACGCTAGACGAATCCCAGTGACTCTCGCTGTTCTTGCCAGGTCAAGGGGAGGCGGGTTTCGCGCATTAGTCTGGCCGCGGTGAGATCCTTTGGATGGCGGCCCTCGAGAATGGCCTTGGTGATGTCGGGAGCGAGGAAGGACAATCGGAGGAGGCGCGTGATATAGGCCCTTCCGCTCCCCCAACGGCGGGTCATCTCGCCGACGTCCATCCCGCCGCCGGCTTCGAGTTTATCCCTCAGGGCGTGCGCCTTGACGATGAGCAGAAGCAGGCTTCGGTCTGCTTTTCCGGCATTTTGTGTCTGACCATCAACCAGCATCTTCATCTCCATCCCCGTCCGTTTGAGACGGGCCGGAACGTTCAGGGTCAGATGTGCATCTAACTCAGTGCCCTCCTCTGCCGGGTCATTGGTGCGACCGCTCAGGATATGCACGAGACCGGCGGGGGATACCCGTATGTCCACGCGATCGGGGAGGATGTCGATGCGCGGGACAAGGGCCAGGACCAGATCCCGAACCTTCGATTGCTCAAGTCCGGGCCATTCCTTCGAGAGCTGGACTGCCGCGCCAATCAGCCGATTTTGCCCTATGCCATCCGGGACGAGGGTTTCGACGGCCTCGAGCAGTTCCTTGTCATTCGCGAAGAGCTTCCGTAGCCGGCCGGTGACGACCTGCTCGATTTCTCCTGCTGGGATCCGGCGTCCTCCCTTGGCGATTGTCCTGGGATTTAGAATCAAGGAGCGCGAGACGTAGTAGCGGTAGCGCTTGCCCTTCTTCACGGCATGAGTGGGCGTCATCCGCTCTCCGAGGTCGTCATGGAGGAGCCCGGCCAGAAGGCTTGGGTCCCTGGCGCCCGCGCCGCTCTGGCGTGTCACCCGGCCCGCCGCCAGGGTCTTCTGCACCCTCTCCCAGAGCTCCTGATCCACGATGGCCTCGTGCTTGCCTGGGTAGGAATGTCCCTTGTGGACCATCTCCCCGAGGTAGATGCGGTTTTGCAGCATCGCGTATAGGGCGCCGCGGGCAAAGGGCTTGCCCCCCCAGACCCGCCCGGCTTTTGTCTTTCTGGCCTTGCTGACAATCCCCGTCGCATCGAGCGCTCCCTTAAGCCGAAGGACAGATCCCAGTTCTAGGTATTTTTTAAAAATGTGATTAACGGTCCGGGCTTCCTGGGCGTGGACGACGAGTTTTTTGTCCACGGCCTCGTAGCCAAGCGCCGGGAAGCCTCCCATCCACATGCCCTTTTTCTTGGAGGCGGCGATCTTGTCCCGGATTCGCTCCCCCGTGACCTCTCGCTCGAACTGGGCAAACGAGAGGAGGACGTTAAGGGTGAGCCTTCCCATCGAGGAAGTGGTGTTAAAAGCTTGAGTCACCGAGACAAAAGACACAGAATGAGCGTCGAAGGATTCGACCATCCGGACGAAGTCCGAGAGGGACCGGGTGAGTCGGTCCACCTTGTATACGACTATCACGTCGATCTGGCCCGCCTCGACGTCGGCGAGAAGACGCTGGAGCGCGGGCCGCTCCAGCGTGCCTCCCGAAAAGCCCCCGTCGTCGTAGTCCCCACTCAAAGTGTCCCACCCCTCTGATTGCTGGCTCTTGACGTACGCCTCACAAGATTCCCGCTGGGCATCGAGTGAGTTGAAATCCTGCTCTAACCCTTCCTCGGAGGATTTTCGGGTGTAGATTGCGCAGCGCAGCCGGTGTTTCGATTTATTCATGTCTGTGTGGCTCATGGCGCTTTTCCATTGGATGGGGATCTCTCATTTTGTAGGAGGCCAAAGAAGCGCTGCCCCGACCAGTGCGCGCCGGTGATCTCGCGGGCGATTTTAGAGAGGGAGCGGTACCGCCGCCCTTCGAACTCAAATCCCTCCTCGAGCACGACCACGCGGTAGGTTCTCCCGTGCCATTCGCGGACTAGCTTCGCGCCTGGCTTGAGGATAGGGCCAGAGGTAGTGGGCAGGCTGCCCTCGGTCTCAAGGGTCCGGGCGAGAGCCCTGAGGCGGCGCCTAGTGCTCTTATCCAGCCCCCCGTACTCCTTTTCCTGAATCTTGTGTGCGATGGCGCGGGCCAACAGATCCCGGCTGATATGAGCAGGAGGCTCAGCGCCAAGAAGCTTCTGCCAGTTCTCTAGTAGCTCGGCTCTAGGCATCTGGGCCAGGGCGGTAGTCCTTTGTGTAACTCTGGTCATTGCGTCCCCTCCTTGATTGGGTGTGTCCATCTCGGGAAGTCTCCCCCGGCTCCGCCACAGGGCCGGGAATCCCCCGTCCAGGTATCTCCATGGACGCTTCCTTTGCCCGGGAAGTCCAGTCGAGATGGGGGGGGGAATTTCGGGATTTTGGCCGAGGAGAGGGCGGGATGTGACGTGCCCCCCTCACGCCGGTCCATGCTAAACGAGAGGATTTTCGATACTCTTTCGGCATGACCGCCCGATTTGGGGGAATGATTCATGCCCAAGAAGCGTCATACACCCGAGCAGATCATCGGCAAGCTGAGGGAGGCCGAGGTTCTTCTCTCTCAGGGAAGAACCGTCCCTGAAGCCTGCAAGCAGATCGAAGTATCCGAGCAAAGCTCCGTGATGAACTGCTGAACCTGGAGATGTTCGACACGCTGGATGAAGCGAAAGTGCTGGTGGAGAGCTGGCGGCATGAATACAATCACATCAGGCCCCACAGTGCGCTTGATTACAGACCACCGGCACCCGAGACGATAGAGCCAATGCCTCCGGGCTTCGCTACGCCGCGCCCTCCGGCATTGGTTTCTGGGGTAACATAAGGATTGGTACCACTATCGGGGGCAGGTCAACGAGCCATGGCGAAACCCACAATCGAATTTTAAATTTCTGACTGAATGTGAGATCTATCAGACGCTAAAAAGCCTTAATTTCGTGTGGGATTGAATTTTGCGGAGCACAGGCGAATTACTAATTTGCCACCCACCGGAACAAAGGAGATGACATGAGGCGAATTGAAATACTTGGACGCATTGCTTCCAGTTTACGTTACCGCTCTCGACGGACCTTCCTGAAGGGAGGGCTGGCTTGGGTCGCAGCGCTGCCCTTCTTTCCTACCCTCGCTGAATCAGCTCGATCGTCCCCCATTTCACAACCCAAGACGCCTTCTCACCAAGCTTTTATGAAGCAGGCTCTCGAGATGCGCACGCAAGCGCTTGACGCGGGTGATCAGGGCTATGGCGCCGTCGTTGTGAAGAACGAGAAGATTGTGGGCCTTACAACCAAAGCAGGCCTCATTTATCCTTGGCTCCCGGGGTTCCAGAGCCGACAAGATGTATGCCCAGACCCATGCAAGAGAAGCGGCACCTTTTGGATGAGGATAAGAAGGTGGTCTCCAAATCGGTACTGAATGGGCTTCACCACGATTATCGGCTCGTTCCCGCCGCAGCCTAAAGGGGGAGGGAATGGAGTTTTTTCGGAGAATAACAGGTGGAACTATCGAGAGAAGGTTAGGGAAGCGAATCTAGCACCCGGCCGGTTATTTTTTCGAGTCCACTCCGGCCGCCTGTTTCGTAAGGATGAAGGCCATCCCCCGCAAAGGCATTCTCGACAGCCTGGGTGAGAATTTCTCCCGCCTCGGTTAACGCGCGTATACCCCTCGTCTCTCCCAGCCAATCAAGCATCATCGCTCCCGAAAGAAACATCGCGGTCGGATTGGCCCTCCCGCTTCCAGCGATATCAGGAGCCGTGCCGTGGCATGGCTGAAAGACGGCTTGTTTCTCACCGATATCGGCGGAGGGAGCGAACCCCATTCCCCCCATTAGTGCGGCACCAGCGTCCGAGAGTATATCCCCGAACATATTTTCGGTTACGAGAACATCGTTTGCCCACGGATTGCGAATGAGCGTCAGTGCCATTGCGTCCACATAAGAGCAATCCGTCTGAAGGTCGGTGTTCTCTGAGGCCAGCTCGACAAACAGTTTGCGAAAATAAGCCATCGAACCCAGGACGTTGGCCTTATCGACCAGCGTTACTTTTCCCGGGTGGCCCTTTTCTTTCCGGTGGCGGGCGAGGTCGAAGGCGAACTGAAATACCCGGCGGCTTGCCTCCCGCGTTACCAGCAGCGTATCTTCGGCGGCTCCTTCTCTGTGGTTTTCGTCGTTTCGCGAACTGAATAGGCCCTCCGTGGACTCTCTGACCAGAACAAAATCAATTTGCTGGGCCCTATTATCCGCGAGAGGTAACCTGAGCCCCGGGTAGGTTTTCACCGGCCTGACTCCGGCGAAAAGATCGAACGCCTCCCTGAGGTCAAGTTGAGGCTGAATCTCGCGCCCGTCCGGATAGCGGACATCGGGGAGACCCATTGCGCCGAACAATACCGCGTCCGCCGCCTCGGCCCGTTTAAGGGTTTCATCCGAGATGGCAGTCCCGGTGCGTTGGAATAACCCTGCTCCCGCTTCGTGGTGTTCGAATCTCAAGGAAAAACCACCGACTTGGCGTTCAAGCTTTTCGAGAATCTGAAGACATGGTGTCATGACTTCGGGGCCGATTCCGTCTCCGGGCAAAACAGTTATCAACAACTCTGAGCTGGACACCATATTCCTCATTTATAAGAAGACCTTGGAAAAGTGGTGGCATATTATCACTCCGGGAAGTGATCCGCATCAGACTGCTTAGGTGTCCTCGGGGCGGATTTGGTAAGATTTTGGGTGATTGGTTTTATCAGTTGAGCCGTAGAAAAATGATCGGGAGAAACCTTAGAGAGTGAGTCATATTCTGCTAGCGGATGATTTGACGGGAAGCTGTGATGCGGCGCTTCCATTTTTAACGCGATGTAATGAGGTTCACGTGTGTGGTGAGGTCCGGGCGATAAGTCAAACGGATAGCTTGACCGTAGTGAACACCGCGAGTCGGGCCCTCTGGGGGGATGAAGCGGCCAAGCGCATCCGTGAGGCCATGGGGGAAATTCCAAGGAGCTCACTTTTAATGAAAAAGATAGATTCGACTTTGCGGGGGCCCGTCGCGGAGGAGGCCGAAGTCGCCATGAGAGCTGGTGGCTATGAGCGAATGATTTTTTGTTCCGCCTTTCCGGCTCAAAAGCGAACGATTAGAGATGGAATTCTTTGGGTAGATGGTGTGCCACTTTCGGAAATTTTACTTCACGAAAGAGGACAAGCTTTTCACCTGCCGGATCGTCCGGCGGAAGTTCTTGAAAAGTTATTTAGAACAACAGAGATAGGCTTGGAGATTGTCCGCGCGGGTGAGGGGTCCTTGATTCGAGCCGTACTCGAAGCGCCTGCAGGTTCGGCCATTTGTATAGATGCCGAGTCGGAAGAGGATCTTGATGTGATCGCCTCTGCCGTCTGGGAAAAAGAAGATTGGTTATGTGTAGGAGCTGCGGGTCTGGCGGGCTCGATGGCCCGTCAATTGCCGCTCAAAGGACAAAGTGAATTTCCCCCAAAGTCAATTAACCGGCCTCCCATATTTTTGGTCGGGTCGCTAAATCCCCACAGCCGGACGCAGGTGACAAGTATTTCGCGGGCTCGCAATGTGCAGCTGTGGGTGGCAGATTCTGGTTGCATGCTTCGTGATTCCTCGCTTCGCAGTGAGTATAAAAACGAGTTGAGCGATAGCATCGGAAAAGCATTGCGGGAGGATGATTTGCGTGCCGCGGTTGTGACAGTCGATTCTCCTAAATCAGAAAATTCTGTTCAAATAGAATCTGCCGCCGAGATTGCTAGATGGATGGCCCGCCTCGGACTCGAGAGTTGCAAATGGGGGGAAGCCAGTGGTGTTTTGTGTTGCGGGGGCGACATTGGGCAGGCGGTGTTTGAAGTGAGCGAAGCATCTTCGTTGCGAGTGGAAGCAGAACTGATTCCAGGAGTTGCTCTATGCCGGCTGATCGGTGGACGGTTCGATGGGTTGCCGGTTGTGAGCAAGCCGGGAGGTTTCGGGGATGAAAATGCTCTTGTCCGAATTCTTTCGATTTGGACGGGAACAGCAAATTAGGAACTCGTCCTATCTAATTACATGATCGAGTCTTTAATTTTGTTTGATTGGGATTTTGTCAGATTTTATAAGAATTGAGTAATTGGGAAATTCGAATAAATGGAGAACAGGAGCTGATGTTTTTAAGGGGTAAAAAAAGATGAACGAGCCAAAGATATTTTCTTTAGAGGGTAAAGTCGCCTTTGTGACAGGCGCTTCCGGGAACATCGGTAAAATGGCCGGACGAGCTTATGCACTCCATGGCGCAAAGGTTGTTCTGGTTGACATCGATCTTCCGGGAGTAGAAGAGGTGGCAGATGAGATTCGTCAGGCTGGCGCGGAAGCCATCGCGCTGAAAATGGATGTGACCGATCCGGCCGGGGTCGAAAGTGTTGTGAAAAATGTTATTGATAAGTACGGGCGCATAGACGTGCTGTTCAACAACGTTGGCATCAATCATCGCCATCCGGCTGAAGAGGTGCCCTTGGATGTGTGGGAAAACGTGCTGCGCATCAATCTGACCGGGGAATTTATCGTGGCGCAGGCGGTCGCCAAGACAGCGATGATTCCGCAACAAGCCGGCAGCATCATCAATACGTCATCTGTTTCTGGTGGTCTGGGACATCCGGGGCAAATTGCTTATGCGGCTGCCAAACACGGTGTTATTGGCATGACGAAAGTGTTTGCGATCGAGTGGGCCAAATATCAAATTCGAGTCAACGCTATCGGCCCCGGTGTGTTGGCCACGCCGATGAAGATAGGCACCGACTACGTTGGGGCCACGAGAGAAAAGTTGGCTGAAAAGATACCGCTTGGAAGACTGGCCCAGCCGGAGGATTTGATGGGGACGTTGGTATATCTCGCATCGGATGCTTCTTCATATGTTACCGGACAGACTATCTTTGTCGAAGGCGGGCGGATGATAGATTGAATCTGCCCCAAAACTCACCCTAAGTATTTGAATAATATAAATATGTAGAAATATTTCCGATTTGGGGGTCTGTTTTCAATTTTTTATTTGATATTTGATCAAATCCTTGTCACCATATCGATACTTTCATTTAATCGGCCCTGGATAACCTCGCCCTCAAGGAAGGTTCGTTATGAGTGTCACGCTCGCGGATCGTTCTGAATCTCAGGTTCCTACCCGCTACTGGTCGGTGGCGGATTTGGTTTACCACCAACTTCGCGACGAGATTTATGCCTGGACGCTTCGACCGGGCGACAAGCTCAACATCGAGTCCATCGCATCGCGTTTGGATGTCAGCACGATGCCCGTGCGAGAGGCAATCCGGAGACTCGCGGCGGATAGCCATGTTGTTACGGCCCCGCATCGAGGGGCCTGGGTGGCGCCCTGCTCGATTGAGCATGTCCGCTATACGGCTAAAGTTCGTGCTTGGCTCGAGGCGGATGGTCTTCGGGCTGCCCTGCCCAAGCTACATGGCGCTGTCATGGACGAACTTGAAGAACTTCATTCAGCCTACGCCGATGCGATGAATAATGAAGATTGGCCTGCAACGGCGCGCATCAACCTTGATTATCATCTCGCTATTCACCGTCAGGCCGACAATCCCGTGTTGCTCGAAACCCTTCAGGATCTGTTTGCAAGAACCGAGCGGGTACGCGGGCTCACAGGCCAGTTCGCCGAGCTCGACACGAAAATATTATTGGAGGACCACGACAAACTTTTACAGCTTATTCGCCAAGGTGACACTGATGGTTGTGCCGATACCATGCATCGACATGTCCTGCGTGGACTCGGGCGGCTGGCCGACTATTTAGAGGCGACTTACGGGCCGGATCTCGACGTTCCCGATGGAATGACGAAGATCTGAGCACTTTAATGTATTGATTAGCATCTGTTACCTAATTCTCGAAAGGAGCTTTAAATGAGCGGTGGGTTCGAAATTATCAATCCCGTAGCCCAGGTTCCCGCTAATAATGAGGGTGAAGGCGTTTCCCGCGGGCGAGTAGATGGCGCCGAAGGATTGCGCGTCGGCCTACTCGACAATGGGATGCCCCACGCCGACGATTTTCTCAATCACATAGGCCACGCCTTCGAGGAACGTTATAAAACCTCTCTTATGGTGCGCCGTAAATCCTATACGGCTCGCAGCGCCGGCGACGAATTGCTTGATGAGATTGCCGAGAATTGCGATGTGGCAATCACCGGATTCGGGGTCTGAGGAGGCTGCACGTCGTGGAGTGTCCACGACACGGTTGAGTTGGAAAAACGGGGCGTTCCCACCATCACAGTTGTAGGAAAGGGGTTTGAGAAGGCCGCCCGCAGTTTCGGGCGTGCCTATAAATTGTCCGAACTCCGCCTCCTTTTGGTGGACGACACTGTTGCCCATCAGGGGGGCGATGAACTGCTCCAGTTGGCAGTGGGCGGCGTCGATCAAGTGGTCGAGGAATGGGGCAAAGGCGCCGCTGACACAAACGGTGCCGCCATACAAGAAGAATGGAGAGAAACCCTCATAGTCGAAGGCGGGTACCTAGACGCCAATCAACTTCTCCTGGAAATGGAACTAACCGACGGCTTGCCTGTCATTCCGCCGACACCAGATCTCGTCGAACAATTTGTCGCCGCTTCGGGGCGCAGCGGAAACGAGGTGATCGCCCGGCTCATGCCCCTCATGGGCAACATCACGGTCGACCGGATTGCGGCCAATGCTGTCATGGCTGGTTGCGCACCCAACGTCATGCCGATTCTCATTACCGCCGTCCAGGCTATGGGCGCGGAAGAATACCGGGTGAACCATGTGGTGACGACAGCTCACACCCTCTTTCCGCTGATCGTCGTGAACGGTCCAATCGCCGGGGAGATCGGCATGAGCGACGGGCGCGATCTCAGTGCCGAGGGATGGCGGCCGAACGCCACGATAGCCCGAGCCATGCGGCTTCTCATGTACAACTGCATGAGCGAGTCCGGTCTTCATGGCACGACATGCCAGGGGCACATTGGGAAAGTTGCCGATGCCATCACAGAGAATGTGGCCCATAGCCCCTGGGAGCCCTTTCATGTGGAGAAGGGTTTTCGTGAGTCCGACAGTGTCGTGACGGTCATGACCGTCGAGCCCCTCCAGATGGTCGACGACCACAGCGCTGTCAGCGCCCAGGGTATACTCGCCAACTTTGGCAGCCAGATGGCCACCTCTGGCAACCGTCCCATATTCGGTCCCGCGCAGCACATGCTCATCTTCGGGCCCTCCCACGCCAATAAGGCGGCCCAGGGCGGCTTCGATAAAGATATGATTCGCCGTTTCATCTACGAGGTGTACCGAATCCCGGTGAACGCCTATCCGCCGGAATCGCGCGAGCGGTGGAGTGACTGGAAGAAGATGCTCTACGGCACTAACACGATGGAGAGCGCCACTATCCCGGTGGTTGAGGACATCAACGACATCTTGATTGTTGTGCACGGCGGCGCGGGACCAAACTCGTTTTTCGCGCCTGGTATCAACACCCACAAATCCGTTACCAAGAAAATTGAGTAAGCGATGCTAGAGATTTCTTTGGTGAACGTGGCACCTGTTGTCGAAGGACAGTTAGAAGCGCTGATGGAAGGAGAGCTGGGAGACGGATTTCCCCTCTTTCCGCCTTCGCGTTCGGCGGTGGAGAGGATGATCAGTACCTCTGGTCGCTTGCCGGATGACGTAATCGGAATGATGGCGCCTCTCATGATGGAGGTGAGTGTTGAGGATGCAGCCATTTGCGCGGTCGCTGCGGGTTGCAAACCAGAATATTTCGGCGTTGTTCTCGCCGCCTTGGAAGCAATGATGGACCCGGAGTTCAACCTGTTGGCTGTACAGGCGACGACTGAATTGGCTTCCACGCTTTTGATCGTAAACGGCTCGATTGGCGAACGGATCGGGGTTCAATCTGGAAGCGGTTGTCTGGGTCCGGGTTATAGGGCGAACGCAACGATAGGGCGTGCCGTCCGGCTTGCCGGAATGTGCATTGGCGGTGCGGTACCGGGCGAAACGGATATGGCAACCTTCGGCCACGCGGGAAAATTTACTTCCTGCTTCGCGGAAGCGGAGGCGGTGAGTCCATGGGAGCCGTTTCACGTTGACCGAGGTTATTCGAGACAGAGAAGCGCCGTGACGGTGATCGGGGCCGATGCGCCGGTGAACGTAAACGACTTTGCCAGCGCCTCCGCCCAGAGCGTACTGAAAATGATTTCGGAAACGATGTCCTATCCCGGGTCGAACAACGCCCAGGGAGGCGGTGAGGTGCTGATTGTCATCAGTCCGGGACACGCTGAGTTGTTTGAGAAGGCCGGGATGACTAGGCGCGACGTGCAAGAGGCACTCTTTGAGCGCGCCCGTGTTCCCCTGGAGCGATTTTCGCCCGAGATATCTAAGCGTGTCCACGGAAAGAGAAAGCAACAATATGGAGAAGACGTTCCCGATCCTGTTCCTGTTGCGGATGTTCCCGACAGTATTTTGATAGCAGTCGCGGGCGGGCCGGGCAGTCATACGCTCTTTTTTCCGACATACGGGGAAACGAAAGCGGTGACCCGCGTGATCGACGATTCTAAATAACGACAATGACGAGGAGTTATTCATGACCGATGTGAGGAATGTAGACGTCTTGGTCGCTGGTGCCGGAATGGCGGGGGTAAATGCTGCCATTGCGGCGGCGCGAGGCGGCGCGGATACGTTGTTGACCGATCGGCTGCCTTTTCTGGGCGGCAACGCGACTGCCGGCCTGCTGGGCAATTTTTTGACTTTCCACAATATGAAGGGCGAGCAAATCTGCAACGGCATTCCGCAGGAGTTTGTCGACGGGTGTATCGAACTCGGGGGCGCCTTTCCAGAAGGACACCTTCATAACGCCTACGGCAACTCCTACACCGTGACACCCATCAACGCCGAAGTTCTCAAGCTCGTGACCCAAAAGATCGCGCTCGAGGCGGGCGTCAAGCTGCTTCTCAATACGTACATGATCAGTCCCATCATGGATGGCGCGCGGGTTGCGGGTATCCGTATCGCGAATAAGAGCGGTGAAAGCGAGATACGGGCCAAATTTGTCATTGATGCCAGTGGCGATGCCGATATCGCTGCCCGGGCAGGCGCGCCGTTCGAACTGGGCGACGAAGAGGGCAAGACGATGTCCATTAGTCTGTTCTCCCGGATGGGCAACGTGGACCTGGATCGCCACCTCAGGTACGTCAAGGAAAATCCTGATAATTTCATGATGGGCGAGGACCCTTATGTGGGAAAAACCAAAGCGGAAATAGCCGCTGGCCTCGAAACTTACAAGGATTTTCCGCTTGTAACGGGCTATTACGAGGCGGTCAAGCTGGCCCAGTCTCGGGGCGAGTTTCACCCCAACCGCCAGCGCGTGGTGTTCTCAATCTCTCCGATTCCGGGTGTGGTTACGATCAATTCGACGAGCATGCTCGGGTTGAGTGCTGTGGATGCGGAGGATATGACGAAGGCGGCAATCGAGGGGCGCGAGCAGATTTTCAAGGTGCGCGATTTCTTCCGAAAATACGCGCCCGGGTTCGAAGAATGTTATGTAATCGACTCGGCATCGGCTATCGGCGTACGCGAGAGCAGACGGATTGTCGGCGAGGATCGCCTCACCACCCAGATGGCTGTGGATGCCGTGAAAGGATCCAATGACATCGGGCAGGGCGCCTACTGCCTGGATGTTCACCAACCTTCGGGAGTAATCGAACACAAGCACATCCGCGATGGCGAGTCCTATGGAATTCCATTCGGCATCATGATTCCCCAAAAGATAGAGAATTGTTTAGTCGCTGGTCGTGCGGTTTCGAGCGACCGCTTCGCCAATGGTTCGGTCCGCAACCAGGCGCATATCATGACTATCGGCCAGGCTGCGGGAACTGCGGCCGCGATGTGTGTCGAAAGGCGTGTTGACGCTCGAGAGTTGCCCGTGGAATTGCTCCGCGAGCGGCTGGCAAAGGATGGCGCTGTGGTTTGAGGGGTATTTTAGATCTTTACCTACATAGAGGAGGAGGAGCCATGAAACGATTCTTTGGATGGTCCGCGTTGTTGGCGGTTGCCGTATTGGCCATGGGGCTGAGCGGCACTGCGATCGCGGCGGGAAAGGTGACACTGTTGATTCACCCCACGCTGTTCAAGGCGATGGGTGGCGCTAAGGGTGTGGTGGCTGATCTCAAGAAAGAAAAGGGGATCGACGTCACGGTCGTGACCTCGCCCTACGGCAAGATCAAGGACAAGGCGGTTCTTTCATTCGCCTCGGGCGGCGGGCAGTTCGATGTCGTGACCTGGGTCGGTCCCTGGATCAGCCCGGAGACAATTGGATTTCTTGAGCCGCTCGACAGTTATATCAAGAAAGCCCCGGCGGAATATGCTTACGAAGACATTATCGGTTCGCTCAGGGGTGTTGGCCGGTTCCCCAAGCCAAACGGGAAAACTTACGCCATTCCCTATCGTGTCGGGACAGGGATCGTTTACTACCGCAAGGACCTGTTTGCGAAAGCGGGGGTTTCGATCCCCAAGACATGGGACGAGTTTTTGGCGGTGGCCAAGAAGGTAAATCAGCCCGGCAAGGTCTACGGCGTCGTCCAGCGCGGAAAACCCGGTGTGCATGTCGAGCAGGATTTCAAACGTTATCTTTTCAGCACTGGTCACGGCGTCATTAGCGAAGATTTTAAGACGTGTCTTCTCGACCGGGCTGATTCGATTCGGGCGCTCGAAGTTTTTGGAACGCCGTTTCATAAGGGCTGGGCGCCTCCGGATATGCTCGCCTGGGGGCGGGATGAGTACCGCAAGGCCATGATGCAGGGCCGCGCGGCGATGGCAGTTTACTTCTCGCCCTATTGGGGTCTGCTAACCAATCCGAAGAAATCGAAGACGGCCGACAAATTGGGTTGGTTCCTCGTACCCAATAAGGATGGCAACAAACCCGGCGCGACCCTCAACGGGGGCTGGTTGGCCGTCATGGACAAGAAGAGCCGGAACAAAAAAGCGGCTTTTGAACTTATGATGGCCATGACGAACAAAAAGAACCAACTCCGGGGCGGCCTTTATTGGTCGAACGGACCCGTTCGATCCTCGGTGTACAACAACCCTGAATTCAATAAGAAATTCCCGGTCGCGAAGGCATGGCTGAAAGCCATCAGCCGCGGTATTTCGGATGCCCAGCACCCGCGCGCGGCCGAAATCAGCGACTTCACTTCGAAGGAGGTGATCAACTTCCTGCAAAAGAAGAAGAGTGCGAAACAGGCTATGACGGACGCCTGTAAGCAGATTAAACGGTTGTTGTAAAAAGTTGATTTTCCAAAGCCTGCCGGAAGAGGCGATTCGTTCATCTTCCGGCAGGCTCAGGGGCGGCGATGCGTACGGCAAACTCGGCCTCGGGACGAGACTACGAGGATACCCTTAAAAACAAGTGGCTGACCCCTGCCCGAAAACAGGCGCTCGCCCCGTATTTACTGATGACCCCCGCTTTCCTCGTGTTGGCGGTGATCCTCATCTACCCCGCACTCGACAACATTTATCTCTCGATATGGAAATGGCGCCTTACGACACCCCACTTGGCGAAGATCGTCTGGTTCGACAACTACGAGAAACTACTTCTTTTCGACCCTGATTTCTGGGAGGTCACGCGCTTCAGTATCGGTTTCACGATCGTGACGATTTTGCTTGAGTTCATTCTCGGTTTGGGGAGTGCGCTGCTCTTGTACGGGCTCGTGCGCGGACGGCGGTTGATGACTTCGTTTTTGCTCACCCCTTATATGGTGGCGCCCATCGCGGTGGGGCTGGGCTGGCGGATGATGTGGGACCGCGATATCGGTATCGTGAATTTTTTGACCGGATTGATAGGCATTGCAAAGGTGAACTGGCTGGCAGAGACCGGGCCGGCTTTTTGGGCCATCGTCCTCTCCGAAGTGTGGCGCTCGACACCCTTCGTAACGATGATACTGCTCGCGGGTCTGACGGCGCTTCCCAACGACGTTTTCGAGGCGGCGCATGTGGACGGCGCTAACCGCTGGCAGGTGTTCAAGCGGATCACATTTCCGCTCATCTTGCCGCCGCTGGTCGTCTCGCTGATGTTTCAAACCATTTTCAAGCTTCGCGTATTCGACATTCCCTATATTTTGACCGAAGGCGGGCCGGGCACTTCGACCATGCCCTACGGCCTGTTGATACAAAGAACTTATTTTCGGTATTTCGACGTGGGGCTGGCGGCGGCGACCTCGGTCGTGCTGCTTTTTCTGGGTGCCTTCATCGCTTACTTTTATTTGAAGCTCGTTCGTGACAGGGAAGGTTAGCGCATGTCCGGAAATGATGAACAGATCGGACCCGGAATTCCTTCGTTTCCGCTTACCCGGGGGTTGATGTTCGTATTGCTCGGATTCAGCTTGTTCCCGATTGTGTGGATTATGCTGACTTCGATCAAGACTGAGCTGAATATTTTCAGCATTCCGCCCCAGGTATTTGTTCGGCCCGATTTCACTTCCTACGCGAAGTTTCTAGGGCTCGGAACCCGATCGGCGCTGCCCTTCATCTGGAACAGTCTGTTTATCGCGGTCGTGACGACTGTTCTAACGCTCCTCATCTCCTCTCTCGCTGCGTACGCTTTCTCGCGCTACCGATTCCGCTGGAGCGGTCATCTTCTCGTCCTTATGTTAGCGACTCGTCTTTTACCCCCGGTGACGGCAGTCGTGCCGCTCTATTTGGTATTCCGTTATCTTGGTATTCTGGATACGAAGTTGATCCTGATTATGGTCTACACGGCTCTGAACATCCCCTTCGCGACATGGTTGATGAAGGCTTTTTTCGACGGGATTCCCAAGGACCTCGAAGAAGCCGCCGCGCTCGATGGCTGCGGAGCGTTGCGTACTTTGGCGAGGGTGACATTTCCGCTGGCATCTTCAGGCATTGCGGCCACTTCGATTTTCGTTTTTCTGCTTGCCTGGAACGAGTTCATGTTCGCTTTCATGCTCACGAGCGTGAATGTGCGGACGATGCCGGTAAGGCTTGCGGAGACCATTGGCGAGATGCAGGTTTTTTGGCAAGACATGGCCACCCTCGCGACGTTGATTATGCTCCCTGCCTTGCTCGTGGGTTTTTTCATGCAGCGCTACTTAATCAGAGCCCTCACCGCAGGTGCGGTGAAATAAGTGAAGAGAGGAATCAAGAATGGGTGACGTTGTTCTGAGAGGAGTATCGAAGCACTTTGGAGAAGTGCGCGCCGTGGATAACATCGACCTCCAAGTGGAAGAAGGTGAATTTCTCATACTCGTTGGCCCCTCGGGTTGCGGAAAGACGACCACTCTCCGAATGGTGGCCGGCCTTGAGTTCCCTACGAATGGAGATATTCTCGTCTCAGGACGGCGGGTGAACGATATCCCCGCCAAGGACCGCAACATGGCCATGGTGTTCCAAAGCTATGCGCTGTATCCCCATATGACTGTCTACGAAAATATGGCCTTCAGTCTGGAAGTCCGAAAAGTGCCAGCTCCTGAGATTGAAAAAAGGGTCCAGGAAGCGGCAGATCTGTTAGGGATCGGGGACCTTCTAGATCGTAAGCCGAGGCAACTCTCGGGTGGCCAGCGCCAAAGGGTCGCGGTCTGCCGGGCGATCGTCCGTGACCCCGAAGTATTTCTGTTCGACGAGCCCCTCAGCAATCTCGATGCCAAGCTCCGTGTGCAAGCAAGGGGAGAGATCCGAAAGCTTCAACGCCGGCTTGAGACGACTTCCATATATGTGACGCACGATCAGACCGAGGCAATGACCATGGGTGACAGAATCGTTGTCATGGACCGTGGGAAGATCCAGCAAATGGGGCCGCCTATCGATCTCTACGAAAAACCCGTGAACCGGTTTGTGGCGGGATTTCTTGGGAGCCCGTCAATGAATTTTTTCGAAGGCCGGGCCGTGAAATCAGAACGAGGCGTTGAATTGGAATCCGGCCGCCTGAGAATTCCTCTTCCGAACGTATGCCGAGAGGGTGAATCTTATGTGCTTGGCCTCCGGCCGGAACATCTGCGGCTGAAATCTGGAAAAGGGGCCACCGACGTTCATTTTTCCGGGAGCATCGAACTGGTCGAGCCATTGGGGTCTGACTCTTTTTTGGATGTGGACCTCGGCAAATGCGTGGTCACAGTTAAAGAAGAAGGCCATTTTCGTGCCAAGGTGGGAGAATCCCTTCAGGTGTATTTGGATTTGGACCAAATGCATATTTTCGAAGCTGAATCTGGTGATCGGATCAATCCTTAATGTCTTCTCAGGTGTTGAAAAAAGTATGTTTTCCCTACGGCGGGGAAACCCGGTGTGTGGAAATTTCCGAGAACCAGTTTTTGGATGTTATCTCCCCTCGCGATGTGCCGCCTTGCGGCGATGCCGATGCGGAGATTCGCAGAAGCCTCGCTTCCCCTATCGATGTTCCTCCCTTAATCGATTTGGCGCAGGGGCGAAAGAATGCTGTTCTCGTCTGCGATGATTTAACGCGTCCCACACCCGCTCACCTCATTCTCCCTGCCGTGCTAGAGGAATTGAACCACGGGGGGCTTGCTGACGAGCAGATCACTGTTCTCATAGCGCTCGGAACTCACCGTCCGATGACGAAAGAGGAAATTGTAGCCAAATTCGGGGAGCAGATCGTTCGGCGGGTTCGCGTGATCAATCATGCTTGGGATGATCCAAAAGTACTGGTGGACTTGGGAAAGACGGAGCAGGGAACCCCTATCGAGGTGAACCGTATGGCATTGGATGCCGATTTGCTCATCGGCGTGGGATGTATTTTGCCGCATCACATACCGGGTTACAGCGGGGGCGCGAAGATTATCCAGCCGGGTGTTTGTGGTGGGGCCACGACGGGAGAAACGCATCTTTTGAGTGTGCACCTTAAAAGAAGCATGTTGGGAAAATTAGAAAACCCGGTGCGGGCAGAGATGGAGACTATTGCGGAAAGAGTGGGTCTTGACGCAATTGTCAATGTGGTTGTGAATCGCCAAGGTGAGTTGGTTCAAGCCGTCTACGGGGACTTCCGTAAGGCATACCGAGAGGGCGTACGGATATGCAACGAGATTTATGCTGTTCCTTGCTCTGGGCAAGCCCAAATCGTTTTAGCGGGTAGCAGCCCGTGTAATCTTGAATTTTGGCAGGCTCATAAGACGCTTTATCCGGCCGACGCTGTGGCGGCTGACGGCGGCACACTGGTCGTGGTAACGCCTTGTCCCGAGGGTGTGGCGAAAACGCATTCCGAGATGATCGAAATCGCCGGGAAACCATCGGCCGAAATTGATCGCATGGCGCGCTCGGGTGAGATTTCCGATCTGCCTTCCGCCGCTCTAGCTCTTGCATGGGCACAGATTCGAGAGCGCGTCCGTGTGATTTTGGTGTCGGACGGTATTGGGAGCGAAGAAGCCGCCGCGCTGGGTTTCGAATGGGCCCCTTCGCCTCAGGAAGGGCTCGACCGCGCCATATCGTTCTATGCGTCCGATGCCAAGGTTCGTGTGATGACCCACGCGCCGGAAACTTTGCCCATCATGGATGATTACACATCATGAGGGATGGGAGCCGAGAAATCCAAATTCCCTTGTGCTCCGCAAAAATTGGATCCCCCACAAAATGAATGCTTTGGCGAGGTCGATTGATCGAGTCTCGTCGTGGCATGATGTGCGTCATGCACACAACCAAAACGATATGTCAGCTCGGGATTGACCTCTTTTTATTCATTTCTAACCACCTCCGGTCTCGTTCTAATTTGGCGGCTGAGAATCTCTTCCTCAGGAAGCAGTTGGCTCTGTATCAAGAGCGAGGCAAGAAGCCAGGTCGAATCGATACAGTAGAGAAACTTACCCTGATAGGACTTTCTAAGCTATTTTATTGGAAGGCTGCCCTTATAGTTGTCCAACCACAGACTCTGGTTCGCTGGCACAGAATGGGTTTTCGCTTTTTCTGGAGGTGGAAATCAAGACCAGGGAGACCCTCAATTCCTGAAGATATAAGAAGACTCATACAGCAAATGGCCCGCGAGAACTCTTTGTGGGGCGAAGAGCGGATTGCAAACGAACTGCTTCTCAAACTTGGCATACGGGTATCCCCCCGAACCGTACGGAAATACATGCCAAAAGAGCCATCACGCGGGCCACGTAGTGATCAATGTTGGTCCACCTTCTTACGCAATCACGCTGGGGCAATCCTGGCATGTGACTTCTTTGTTGTCGTTACAGTAACGTTCCGAACCCTTTATGTATTCATCATTTTGGAGCATGGGTCCAGGCGGATTTTGCATTGTAATGCCACCTCGCACCCTACATCTGAGTGGGCTATGCAACAGTTTCGACAGGCGATTCCATCCGACCACAGATACCGATACGTGATCCACGACAGGGGAAGGGTGTTTTCGAAAGAATTAGACGGTTTTTTAGAAAATATGGAATTACGCGTGCTCAGGACTCCGTACCGAAGTCCAAAGGCGAACTCAATATGTGAGAGAGCGATAGGATCGATGCGGCGAGAATGCCTGGATCACATGATTCCACTTACAGAAAATCACCTGAGAAGAATCTTTGGAAAATGGGTGTCCTATTACAATCAAAGCAGACCGCACTCATCGCTGGGACCCGGGATCCCAGAGCCTACAAGTTGGGTGCCCAGATCTTTAAATGTGGTTCGGCATCATTTGAAAGAGGATAAAAAAGTTATCTCCAGGTCGGTGTTGAATGGACTTCATCACGATTATCGGCTTGTACCATTAGCGGCATGACCAGGGATGGAGTTTTTGCGTAGCACACGGGGTTAACCCCCGAGCCCGATACAGCATTCATGATACAGGTTGGCCGGAACCTGACAGGTACACCTGGGGGCTTTTTGGTGGGAAAACATTTCCTCATCATGGATCGCGACAGGAAATACTGCGAGGGATTTCGAAGTCTCCTGGAGGAATTCGGGACGAATGTCCTTCGATTGCCGCCGAGGTCGCCCAATCTGAACGCTTATGCCGAGCGATTCGTCCTATCGATCAAACAGGAGTGCCTTGAGAGGATGATATTCTTCTCCGAGAAATCACTCCGTCGAGCGGTCTCTACCTATATGGCTCATTATCACCGGGAGCGAAACCATCAAGGGCTAAACAACCGCTTGATCGAACCTGAGAGGGACGCGGGAAAAAGAGGTGTCAGGGTTTGCTGTCGCGAGCGACTTGGAGGAATGCTCAGATACTATTACCGTGAGGCAGCATAGATTTGGATGAATTTTTGGACAGGACGGGTTACCTAGCCGATCTGATCCGGATTTACTTCCGGAGTTTTTACCACATGGTTTTCTTGGCCCGATCAAGCCAGGTACGGTCGTATTCCTCGCCGCCCACGCGGCCATTGGTAAGTGTGGCTAGAATTTGCCCTGCGGTGGGCAAGACGCCCGGCTCGACATACTTATCGGGGTTCCACATATCCGACCGGACGATGGCCTTGGCGCACTGAAAATATACCGTTTCGACCCTTACCACAATCACGGAGCGCGGGGCTTTCCCGTGAGATTCGAAAGATTCCAGAAGTTCGGGATCAATTGCGATTTGCGCGCTGCCATTTACTCGGAGAATGTTGCCGGAGCCGGGGATCAGAAAAAGTAGCGCCACGCGTGGATCCCGGATGATATTCCGCAACGAGTCGACTCGGTCGTTGCCGCGCCGGTCGGGGAGCATCAGCGTTCTCTCGTCGTGAACCCTAACGAAACCGGGTGCGTCTCCGCGTGGAGTGCAATCAAGCCCCTCGGGCCCGCCGGTAGCTAACGCCACAAAGGGGGAGGCCTCAATCCACGTGCGGTAGTGGGGGGTGATATGATCAACCTCTTTTGCCGTGGAGGGCTCACCCGGTTTTCCGTAAAGGGCCTCGAGTTCATCGATTGTGGTGATGGTCTGCATCGTTGTGTCCGCCAGAATGAGAGAAAGAGGCGACTGACCTCAAGTTTCGTTTCGAAATACTGATTATAGTAAATCGGAATTATGCGGC